>JASKKT010000055.1 GCA_030154025.1 Methanolobus sp. | reverse complement strand
GTCGGGAAGAACAACACTGCTGTGCGCCTTTCTTTCAGACCAGCCGGAGCTTGAGTTCATCAAAGTCCACGTTGCACCATTATCAGTTGACTGCCAGGTGTCATTTAGATCATTGCTATCAAAACCTCCCATGAGCACGATACTACCACCGGGAAGAACAACACTGCTGTGCCCCTCTCTTGAAGTCCAACCCGCACTTGAGTTGACCTCGGTCCAAGCACCTGACATATCCTCATCACCGAAGTACCAGGCCCAGCCGGTTGCATACAACGACTGATTAGTAAAAGCGACAGTAAGCGGTGCAGTACCGGAAGTAACATTAGATGTGAAGTTGACAATAGGTGCTGAAATTCCGGTTGATGCGGGTGATGCAAAAAGAACAAGCAGGACAAGTGCAAGAATAATATGTTTCAATTCAAATCCCCCGTGATTTAATATAGCCTGCTGAAGCGGCTAACTGCGATACTCCTGTGCGTAACAATGCACAGGAAGCAAAAGAAATTGTAAATATGTTGTGCAATAAGCGTGTATTTGATGTCTCATTCAAAATAATCGTCCCTCTCAGACTTTATTTAAAACTAGATTTTTTTATAAAAAACTACATATATGAAGGTTACGTCTGAGAGGATTGATAGCATATCGCAAAAGGTGCAAACTTGTACCATTCTGTGCATTAAGGACGTGGAAAAACACATCAAATTGCCAACATCAAGTGAAAAGACAGATTTAGAGAATACAGATGAATGATTAAATGTGCTTTCCTGCAAAAAATTTCACAGGAAATACTCGCTTAGAAAAGGATAGAAAATGAAGGAAATGTTAAGAGGCCTCGCCTCTTACATTCCCATTCCGCTCATATCGTAATTGTGGATGTTGTGCTCGGGAGCTACATCCATCATGTCTCTTTCCCGGGCGCGTAGCATGTCGTCTACACGCAGGACCATGGTTGCCACTTCGGTGGCTGACTTGATGGCCTGGGTCTTCACCCTGAGAGGGTCGATGACACCCATCTCGTACATGTTGGAGGCGTCGCCGGTTTCCACATTGAGGCCTGCATACTTCATTGTGCTGTGACTGGCACGCAGCTTAAGCAGGATGTCGATCGCATCAAAACCACAGTTCTCGGCTATGGTCCTTGGGATCTCCTCCACGGCTGATGCGAAGGCATTGATAGCCATCTGCTCACGGCCTTCAACGCTTGAAGCGTATGCGCGCAGCTTCTGTGCAACCTCTATCTCGGATGCGCCTCCACCGGGGACTATTGTACCGTCCTCGAACACGCATTTTACAACACGCAGTGCATCGTCAAACACACGCTCGATATTATCGGTCACGTGCTCAGAACCGCCTTTGACTAGGATGGTCATGGTCTTTGCATCCCTGAAGCCCTTGATATAGGTCTTCTCCTCAGACATATCCTCCTGCTCTACAAGTTCGGCATACCCGAGGTCTTCAGCGGTCATTTCATGGACATTCCTCACAAGGGATGCGCCGGTTGAGCGTGTGAGTTTGAGCATGTCCTCTTCCCTGACACGCCTGGTGGCGTACACGCCTGCCTCCTTGAAGAAGTGCAGTGCATAATCATCCATGGCCTTGGAACAGAATACGACGTTGGCGCCGGTATCAATGATCTTCTGTATGGTGTTCCTGAAGTTGGCCCTCTCCTGCTCCTTGAATTCCTGGAGCTGTTCAGCCCGGTCGACCATAAGCTTGGACTTGGTCGAGGTCTTGCCGAAGTTAAGCTCGGTATCGATAAGTGCGATCTTTGCATTCTCTATGCGGTGGGGCATCTCAGGATGAAGTGCCTCCTGCCTGATGGATATGCCGTTTATGAGCTCGGTGTCATCGATTGTACCGCCGACTTCCTTTGCGATGACGATGTCATCATCTATGTTGACCTTGCCATCCTGCTCTATTGCAAGTATGGCATCCACGCATATGCCTGCAAGGTGATCATCTGCCATCTCGGATGCCTTGCCGGTGATCGATGTCATTGCTATTCTCTTCAGCGCCTCCCTGTCGTTCCTATCTACCTTGATGGCATAGTCCTTGAGGATCTGCAGGGACTTTTCTGATGCCATGCTGAACCCTTTGACAATAACCGTCGGGTGAACTCCCAGGGTGACAAGTTCCTGCGCTTTCTCAAGCAGGGCGCCTGCCATGACCACTGCACTGGTCGTACCGTCACCGGCGGACTTCTCCTGAGTGCTGGCTACTTCCACGATCATTTTTGCCGTGGGATGCTCGATATCCATTTCCTGCAAGATGGTTGCACCATCGTTGGTGAGGGTAATATCGCCTATCACATTCACAAGCATCTTGTCCATGCCTTTCGGACCAAGGGTCGATTTGACTATGCTTGCAACAGCTTTAGCTGATGCGATATTTACTGATAATGCATCTTTCCCAGTGGTACGCTCTTTACTTGGATCTATGATAATAACGGGCTGACCGCCATATTGTCCTGCCATGCTTCCAAACCTCCAATCAACGGAATTGATATGATCGTAATTACGTAATCTATGAGTGAAACTAACTGTATGTGGTTCTATAAAAATGTTTCGACTATTTATCATGTCGCAGGGAATTCAAAACATTTAACATATAAATGGTTGTTATCCTGACCATGCTTACTTTCATAGGACTGGGTCTTTTCGATGAAAAGGATATCTCTCTAAAAGGTCTTGAAGCCATAGAACAGGCGGACGTTGTCTTTGCAGAATTCTACACCTCTGTGCTCATGGGTACCACTGTGGAAAGCCTTGAGAAGCTCTACGGGAAGAAGGTTCATGTCCTCTCCAGGGAAGAAGTAGAGCAAGACCCTTACTGGCTTGACCAGGCACAAGAGCAGGATGTCGTGTTCCTCACAGGCGGTGACACCATGGTATCGACCACCCACGTTGACCTGCGCCTGAGAGCACAGGACAAAGGCATCACCACCAGGCTCATCCATGGGGCATCCATCACATCAGCTATCTGCGGGCTTTCCGGGCTGCAGAATTATCGCTTCGGGAAAGCTTCGACCATCCCCCATCCCTATACCAGCAGCAGAGGCATTACAGTCGTTTCCGAAACACCCTATGAGACAATAAAGCTCAACAAGCAGCATAATCTCCATACATTGGTATTCCTGGACATTGATAAGGAAAAAGGGTACATGACAGTGAACCAGGCACTTGAGCTGTTATTGAAGGTGGAGGACAAAAGAAAGGAAGGAGTGATGGACAATGCACTTGCGGTAGGTATCGCAAGGGCAGGCTCTCCCGGGCCAATAGTGAAGGCCGGCTACGCGCACATGCTCAGGGAGAGCGATTTCGGCAATCCCCTGCATATACTTGTTATTCCTGCATCATTGCACTTTATAGAAGCAGAAGCCCTTGTCAAACTTGCAGGTGCTCCCGCGGCCCTTATGGAAGAGAACGATGACTGAAAAGCAGAGCTTGTGGAAGAACCTGAAACCCTGCATCCGGGGAAAATATAATAATACGTGTGAATCATATAATAAAGACCAAGAATGAGGGATGAAAAATGGTTCGAGGTTCAGTAGGCGTTATCTTTGGAGAGACAGGAACCCTTGATTTCAAGTTGCTTGTCTCAGACAGTACAGCGGTCCACAGAGGCGCATATATCAAAGCCTGGCACGAGACCGACGGCTGGGTGCTCGCGCAGGTGTTATCTATCACACGTTCAAGCGATTCCTTCACACTGGAGGAAGCAAAAAGCGGACAGCGTAAGGACAAGAGCGACGACAGGATAGTGGCAGAGGCCACGGTTATCGGGACCCGTGACAGCGAAGGCATGCTCAGGTCCCCTGTTATTCCTTTCAGCCCCGGCGACCTTATCTATGTTGCCGACGAGGGACTCATACGCTCCGTACTGGGACTTTCGGGCGAGGATATGAACATCGGCCTGCTGGAAGGCACTAACATCAAGGTCCAGTTAAGCGTCAACAGCCTTGTGCAGAAGCACTGCAGCATACTTGCCAAGACAGGAAGCGGTAAGTCCTATACTGCCGCCGTGCTCCTGGAAGAGCTGCTTGACCGTGACATACCACTCCTTATATTAGACCCGCACAGCGAGTATGCGTCTCTCAAGGTCGAGGCGCCCGAGGATGCGGAAGCTTTCAAGAAGTTTGGCGTGGCCTCAAAATCCTATGCCGACAGGGTTACTGTGTACACCCCTGCCAGCAAGGCAATAAATCCTAATGCTGACGAGCTTTTCAGGCTCAATGGCATCAATCTCACGGTAAAGGACCTGACTTCCATCTTCCCGGAGAACTTCAACACCACGCATACCGGGATACTCTACGAGGCGATACAGAAACTGCGGGCCGAGATGGAAACCTACACACTTGAAGACATCATCTTTGCCGTCAGCAACGACAAGAGCAAGGCCCGGTGGAACGTCATCAGCATGCTTGAGAGCATTAACGAGACAGGCATCCTCTCACCAAATCCCACACCAATAGAGGCGCTTGTCCGCAAGGGCAGGGCTGCCATCCTTGACTTCAAGGGAGTGACTCCGGACATGCAGAGCATGATAGTGTCCCAGATCTGCTCGGCAATGTTCGAGGCAAGAAAACTGGACCGTGTGCCCCCCGGAATGCTGGTTGTGGAGGAAGCTCACAACTATGCACCTGAAAAGGGCTTCAGCAAGACTGCAAGTACCGATATTCTCAGGACCATTGCATCCGAGGGAAGGAAATTCGGTCTTGGCATGATGGTGATATCCCAGCGTCCTGCAAGGGTTGACAAGAACGTCCTCTCCCAATGCGGCACCCAGATCATCATGAAGGTCACAAACCCCAACGACCTCAAGGCCATCAGTAAGGGTCTCGAGGGCGTGAGCTCCTATGTGGAGGATGAACTGATGAGGCTGCCCCCGGGTGTTGCCATGCTTGTGAGCAATGACATCGAGAGACCCATACTTGTCGATATCAGGGTCAGAAAGTCAAAGCACGGAGGAGAATCCGTGAACGTGCTCAAGGCGGCGAAGGCAAAAGGCCCGGCACCAGTGCCCGAAGTTGCAACAAAGGTCCCGGTCGTCAAGGCCCGGGAGACACACGTGCCAACAACCCATGTGCCGACAACACCTGCTGCCGCACAGCCCCCAATGCAAGTGGAAGCTCCGCCTGTGCAGGAACAGGAACAACCTATCAACCCGCCTCCGAAAAGACAGCCCTCACGCCCTCCAAGGAATGAGGGAGGCAAGCTGTTCACAAGAATATTCGGTAGCGGGAAATGAAGTAGAGATACCTGGCGATATGAGATGGCTGCGGAACTGAATGAAAAGGTTAAGAGATATGAGGGACTATTGAGGGCTGCGCTTGAGAAAGCCGTTATCGCGCCCATTGACAGGTCCCACATGTACACGGTAGCTAAGGATTACCGCACCATGGCTGAATCATATTACAATGACGGGCTGCATTTCATGGAAAATGACGACCCTGTGAACGCACTGGTATGTTTCAGCTACGGGCATGCCTGGCTGGATGCCGGTGCGCGGCTTGGCCTGTTCGATGTGGACGACGATGTCCTATTTACCATTTGAATGATTAGTATCGATTAATAACTGAAGAAGAAGAGACGTGAATCGGAGAGAAACTATGACGAATTATCATGTTACGCTTGAAGCTGCCTGGTTGGTAAGAGATGTAAAATCCGGCGATGATGCCATCGGTGTTGCAATTTCCGAAGCTGGCAAGCGCCTGAACCCTAAGCTGGATTACGTGGAAGTGGACATCGGCACCACATTCTGCCCCTCGTGTAATGAACCTTTCAGCAGCGTTTTCGTTGCAGCCAACACAGCCATTGTGGGACTTGTCCTTGAAATGAAAGTATTCGATGCGGAAAGTAAGGAGCATGCAGCAAGGATAGCAAAATCCGTTATAGGCAGGGCATTACGTGATGTGCCTCTTGACGTTGTTGATGTTGAAGAGTTCGAATAAAGGGCAGGCCAGAAAATGGAAAAGGTCATCACCATCGTCGGACATGCAGCCATAGACCTTCTCTTCGATGTGGAGAACATCGCTGTGCACGATGAGTCACAGCCTATTATAGAGTACCACGAGTATTTTGGCGGAGGCGCTGCCAATATTGCCATAGGGATAGCAAGACTTGGCGGGAGCTGCCAACTCATAGCTGCCGTGGGAGGGGATTTCGGATCCAGCGGCTATGAAACGGAGTTGCAGGACCACAAGGTAGATCTCTCGCTCCTGTACCGCTATCCGGATGAAAAGTGCACAAGGGCCTTTGTGTTCACTGACAGGGAACACCGCCAGAGCACATACTTCGACTGGGGAGCATCCGTTCACCTGCAGGAACTGGAAGCTCCGACGATCGATTTCGTGCACCTCGCAACCTCAGACTCGACATTCAATGCAAGGATTGTGAAAAAGGCCAGGTTCGTTTCCTTCGACCCGGGCCAGGACCTTATAACCTATTCCAGGGAGAACCTTGAGAGCATCCTGGAGAACACGAATATCCTTTTCACCAACAGGCATGAGATACATCGTGTATGCGAGATGACAGGGAAGTCATTTGAAGACATACTCTCCATGATAGATACCGTGGTTGTCACATATGATGCCAGGGGTAGTGTTATACATCATGCAGGGGAAAGGATCAACATCCCTATAGTTCCTGTGAGGGCGCTCGATCCAACCGGGGCTGGTGATGCATACAGGGCTGGTTTTTTACTGGCCTTCACCCGCAACTATCCTCTGGAGACCTGCGGCAGGATAGGTGCAACTGTGGCCTCCTTTGCCGTACAGAGCATTGGCTGCCAGACAGACCTGCCATCTTGGGAAAAGATGAAGGACAGGTATGAAGAGCATTTCGGGAAACTGAAAGGACCTGACTGATCTTTGACCATCTTTCTCTTATTTTTCTGTCCAGTCACGTATTTTGCACAGTGGCTCTCTTTTTTTGAGTGAATTGAATAATATAAGCGTTATTTAAACAAAGAGTTTTTATATATAAATTGCTTCATAATATTTAATGAGTCATGATATGGAGCATACCGCAGCCGGCACAGCTGTTTCGCTTGTGCGGGACAAAGAGCTTACTGAAGAATCAGCTGCATCAAAGGGCAACTCCCTTTATGCCGACATCAGGGGAAGAATATCGAATCTTGTAAGTCCAAAAAGAGAACTCCCTACCTATGACCCTCAGCTCCACGGACCCCTTGTGGAGATCGAGATCCCTGAGGGGTACAGGGAGATAGAAAGGTACTGGGTGAACGAGCCGTATTCCTTTATCTGCATACTTGAAAAGAACAACGTTTTCCATTATCATGTCGCTGAACCGGCCCTTACGCTTTATGAAAAGGATGTGCTTGAGAGGGTGTATGATGATCTGCGTGACATCCTGAGCCTTGGTGGCATCGGTTCCAGAAAAGATAAGGAAGATACACTTACAGAGCATACGCTTTTACTTTTCAGCCGCTATCATGCAGACCTCGGGACTGCAGCCATGCACAGGATACTGTATTATCTCAGACGCAACTTCCTTGGTAATGACAGGATCAATTCGCTTCTGCTTGACCCGTATATCGAAGACATATCATGCGACGGGGTGGATGTTCCCCTGTTCATGTACCATAACAAGTACCGTAACATCAGGACCAACATCTCTTTCGCAGAAGAGGAGCTCAACTCCCTTGTCATCAAACTCTGCCAGAAGAGCGGAAAACATATCTCCATAAGCGAACCCATGGTGGATGCAACGCTTCCTGACGGTTCCAGGCTGCAGGCAACCCTTGGGAAAGAGATCACCACCAGAGGTAGTTCTTTTACTATAAGGAAGTTCAGGGGCGACCCGATCACCGCCATCGACCTGATAAACTATAACACCTGCAGCATTGAGATGATGGCATATTTCTGGCTGGCCATAGAGAACGGCAACTGCGCCATCTTTGCAGGAGGCACTGCATCAGGCAAGACATCCCTGCTCAACGCAGTATCCCTTTTCATCCCGCCCCTCTCAAAAGTGGTATCCATTGAGGATACACGCGAGCTAACCCTGCATCATGACAACTGGATTGCGGGAGTCACCAGGAAATCCCTCAGCTCCGGCACCACAGGAGAGGTTACAATGTACGACCTGCTGCGCTCTGCCCTGAGACAGCGGCCCGAGTACATTCTTGTGGGAGAGATACGCGGCGAGGAAGCCCTGACACTCTTCCAGGCAATATCCACAGGACATGCAACATATTCCACCATGCATGCAGGAGACGTACAGACAGTTGTGAACAGGCTCGACAGCCCTCCTCTGAACGTACCTCATGTAATGCTGCAATCACTGGACATACTGAGCATCCAGATCCAGACCTTTGTAAAGGACAGGCGGGTACGCAGGACACAGAGCATAGTGGAGCTGACAGGCATAGACACCAAGACAGGGTATCTCCGCATCAACGAGCTATATCGCTGGGACCCACTCACAGACACTTTCAAGTGTACAGGCGACTCATATGCCCTCGGAAAAGTCATGCAGGCCCGTGGCTGGGACATGGAGAAACTGTCCTCCGAGATCGGGATAAGGCAACGCATCCTTGAGTATATGCGTGAGAAGGGCATGCGGGACTACATCAGTATCTCTCTTGTAGTGCAGGCTTACTCGGTAAATCCTGAAATGGTAGTCCGGTCTATCGAAGAAGACACCCTTGAAAGAATACTGGCAGACAATGCCTGAAGGTGAACTTGAAGCTTATAACGAATGCAATTGATTCCACTGCACATCTGCTGTTCGGGAAATATATCCGCAGGAATATCAGCAGGTTCCAGGATACACGCAACATCCTGCGCAAGGCCGGCATGGGCATTCTGGTGGAGCAGTATATATCACAGGCGTGTCTTGTATCCCTCCTTACGGGGGTTTTGGCTGCCGTAACCGGCCTGGTCACAGGGCTGCATTTCTTTAAAGAAATGGTCCTGTATCATGCAGGTCCCTGGACTCTTCCCGATATCGTAAGCGCTAATTTTCCCCTCTTATTCTCCTTATTGCTCAGTGTCACATTCCTTGTGGTGGGCTTTTCCCTGACCTACTACATCTTCATGTCGATCCCCGAGATACAGGCAAATATAAGAAGTTCTCTCATCAACCAGTCCCTGCCGCACACGACAGCTTACCTCTACGCTATGAGCAGGGGCGGGGGACTGAACCTGCTGGAGATCATGAGGTCCATCACTGACAACTACCATACCTATGGCGCTTCCGCTGAAGAGATAGGCTATATTGTCAAGGACATGGACTGCTATAGCACCGATCTTCTGACAGCCCTTGAAAAAGCATGTCAGCGAACTCCTTCCCAGAAATTCAAGGATTTCATTGAGGGTCTTGCATCCATTGTTGCCAGCGGCGGGGATGTGACCGCCTACCTCAAGGCCAAGAACGACCAGTACCGTCTGACAGCATCCAAGGAGCAGAAACTGTTCTTTGAAACACTGGGGGTCATGGCCGAGATATACATCTCCGCCTTTGTAGCGGGTCCTCTGTTCCTGATAACCATACTTGTTGTGCTGGGCCTCATCAATACGGGTTCACTGACGATCCTCAACTACATAATATACCTGATAATACCCGTGAGCACTGTTGTTTTCGTATTCCTCCTGAGCTCGATAACCGGTGAAGGTAACAGCCTGCCGAACATATATACGCAGGAAAGGAAACTTGATGTCTTCTCTCATGTGAGGGTAAGGCCTGGTCCGGAGAATGAGGAGGATCTCAGGAAGAAAATACTGCTGCGCGAAAAGATGCTCAGGGTCATCCATACGCTCACACATCCGTTCAATTTCCTGAAGAGCAGGCCAGGATATGTGTTCATCATCAGCCTGCCACTTGCATCCTTTTACCTGCTGTCGATGGTCAGGGAACATGCAGGCTCCCTGAACCTGGCGCAATTGAAGAACATTAATCCTGCAACCGTGGCAGTGATCGACGACTATGTGTTCATCGCCCTGCTTATACTGTTCATCCCGTTCATAATATTCAATGAGCTGCGTAATCACCGGATAAAGCAGATAGAATCACACATACCTGAATTCCTGAACAACCTTGCAAGTATCAACGAGGCAGGGATATTGCTGGTCGATGCCATTGAGATGAGCATGAAGCTGAAGATAGGCGTCCTGCACGCAGAGGTCAGCAGGCTTGTCAACGACCTTTCCTGGGGTGCAAAGCTTGACGACGCCCTGAGAAAGTTCGAATACCGTATCAGGACCGATATGACACAACGTATCATTACGCTTATTATCAAGGCCAATGAGACCACCAGTGATATCAAGAGCGTTCTTACAATAGCGGCTCATGATGCCGATGTTCAGAAGCACCTCAAGAAAGAGCGTAATTCGGAGATGTTCGTGTATGTTTTCATAATCTACATAGCGTTCATGGTATTCCTTTTCATAGTCTATATACTTGCAGCGTACTTCCTGCCTGCGATACCTCCAGCCAGTGACAATGTCCAGGCAGGCATGCCCCTGATAGCCGATTTCGACCTTGAGGCTTATACAATGGTATTCTTCCACGCTGCAATGATCCAGGGTTTCTGTTCAGGCATTGTTGCGGGGAAGATGGGAAGTGGGAACGCACGCTCAGGGCTCAAGCATTCCATGACCATGATGTGCATAGCCTACCTGGTGTTCACTTTACTGATATGAGGAAAATATAATGAGCAGACGAGGAAACACACTCAGCAGTGACACAAGCGCGGTTTCCGAGCTGGTGGGAGATATGCTGATGACCGCTATTGCAGTGCTTGCATTCTCGGTAATAGCCGTGTCCTTGTTCTCGTATGCGGACTCCCGGGAAGTAGTGTACGCTGATATCCAGGGCTGGGTAAGCCCGGATTCGGATACTGTCCATCTTCGACATGCAGGCGGCCAGACAATAGATGTTCCGGATACCCGTATACTGCTCAATATAAACGGTACGGTGCGGGAACTTCCGCCTTCCAGGCTTGCAGGGCTTAAGGGAAGCAGCATCTGGCAACCCGGAGAGACCATCAGCATGAATGTTTCTGACCTATGGGGAGATGAGATCACCCCCGTGACATCCGTATCAGCTACTATGGTGGATATGAATACAAACCTGGTAATAATGAGTGGGAATCTTGCTGGTCATCCTGTCTACATGGAGGAAGACACTGGAATATGAGGACTCATATGAGAAATGACAGAGATACATTCAGGAGCAACACCAGCGCAGTAGCGGAGGTGATCGGGGAAACACTGCTCACAGCCATCGCAGTGCTTGCGTTCTCGGTAATAGCTGTATCCTTGTTCTCATATGCCAGTCCCCAGGAAAAAGTATATACCGATATTGAAGGCTGGGCAAGTGCAAACTCGGACACTGTCTACCTGCGCCACGCAGGCGGCCAGGTAATAGACCTCTCTGACACCCAGATATTAGTGAACCTTAACGGGACCCAGAGGAAGGTTTCATCTGATGAGCTCCTTGGTATCAAAGGCAGCAGCACCTGGCAGCTTGGGGAAGTGATCAGTATCAATGCTTCAGGCCTATGGGGAGACAATATCACTGCTGAGACTGATATATCAGCCACTGTCCTTGACTTGAATACAAATCTGATAATAAAAAGCGGATCACTTTCTATAGAGAAGGATCATACGGAACGGGGCAATGGAAACGTGACACCTCCACCGCAATACGTATCATTTGGAGAACTTACCTGGTGGAAACTCAATGAGAATACAGGCAATATTGCGTATGACTCGGTAGACGGCCACCATGGAACCATATACGGAGCAACCCGCATCACAGGCAAGAGCGGGAATGCACTCTACTTTGACGGCAACGACTATGTGCAGGCCAATGGGATGATCATCACCGATTATCCGTTCTCCATCAGCGTCTGGCTGAGAACGAACAGCTCGGGCAGCGAGCAGTCTGTGGTAAACCTTGCATCTTCAGGCTCAAGCAACCCGTATTATGGAATAGACATCACTAGTGCAGGGAATGTACGGCTTGTGGCAAGGAGTAACAATGCAAGGTATATAGTGGGGAGCAAGGTCAACGACGGGCAGTGGCATCATGTGGTCGCAGTCTACAGTTTACACAATGACAGGACTCTTTATGTTAACAGTCATGAGTTTACTAGCACCAACAATCAGGCAAGCAACCTGCATTCGGGCCTGGACCGCTGGACCTTTGGAAGATGGGGAAGCAGCACACCGGGCAATTATTTTTATGGCGATATCGATGATGTAAGGATTTACAGCAGGGCAGTGAACAGCACAGAGGTACAACAGCTTTACATGAATCCATAGGGGCGATAATAGTATGTCAGTAAGAACTTTCAAAGATTGCGAAACTGCCGTATCGACAGTTGTCTCGGCGGTACTGTTCCTGGGGATAATAGTGGCCCTGCTCACGGTGATACACGTAAGCTATGTTCCCGAATGGAAGACCAGTGCAGAGCAGGCACACATGGACGATGTGTATTATGACATGTCTGTGCTCAGATCCAATATAGATATCCTGTCCGTGGCATCAGCCAGCAATCCCGGGAACACAATGATCTTCAGTGTCCCCATAAGGGCAGGCGGAGCGAGCATTCCCCTGGTAAGCCCGGGAAGATCGAGCGGAACGCTTGCTTTTGCTCCTGGCACATCCGGCATGAGGATAACAGCAAATGACACTGCGGTAAGTTATAACAGTGGGAATTTCCTTGAGGAACTGGGGACTGTGTACTATACCTCAGATAACAGTTACTTCGTGGACCAGACCTATGCTTATGAGAGCGGGGCCCTGATACTTGCACAGGGAGAGCTCTCACTTATGAAGCAATCCCCATCCATAGCCATCAGAAGGACCGATAACAGCTCTAACATCACTTTGTATCTTAATGCCATACAGATACCCGGAACTGCAAAGGCCATCAGCAGCAACTCGATAGAAGAAGTCCGGGTCAGATACACATCTTCAGCCACATTGTACGCTGAAGAGGTTCTCTTCACAGACCTGACATTGAGGGTCGATACGGCCCACCCGGCAGCATGGGAAGAATTTCTCAGGAGGGAGGTTACCAGTGCTGGACTTGGCACAAATGAGTACTCGATATCCTCAAACTCCACGTCCGTTATATTAGGACTTGAAGGCGCTCCCGGCAAACATATAAAGGCTGATGTAAGGAAGAGCGTTTTTGAGGTCAGTTTCAACCATTTCTGATCTCATGGAGGGAGAACAGAGCGGCCCCTCCAATCCTTCCAACAGTCCCTTATACATGTGGGCCTATCTTCTCATTGGGGATTTAATGATCAGAGAAGCAATGCTTTATGAGAAGCTGGACGATAAGAAGGTCCACTGCAAAGTGTGTGCCCAGAGTTGCACGATCTCTCAGGGGAAGCGGGGATTCTGCAGGGTCAGGGAGAACAGGGACGGTACTTTGTACACCCTGAACTATAACGTTGTGTCCAGCGAGGCTCTCGATCCCATCGAGAAAAAACCACTCTTCCATTTCTATCCTGGTTCTGCGGTCTATTCCCTTGGGAGCATTGGCTGTAACTTCAGGTGCAGGCACTGCCAGAACTGGACCATATCCCAGGTGGAGATAGACACATCCCGCTCTGTGGAAATGAGCCCTGAGACCGCAGTGTCAAGGGCGCTGCAGTATAGAGCAAGGTCCATCGCCTGGACGTATAATGAGCCGACCATATGGTACGAGTACACCTACGACTGTGCGAGGCTTGCAAAGGAAGCGGGGCTTGCCACGATCTATGTTACGAACGGCTATATCACACCCGAAGCGCTGGAGAGGATATCGCCATACTTGGATGCCTTCAGGGTGGATTTCAAGGCTTTTAACAATGAGTTCTACAGGAAGATGGCCAGTGCGAGGCTTGAGCCAGTACTTGAGGCTACAAAGATGGCGCACGGGCTGGGGATGCACATTGAAGTGGTCAATCTTGTGATACCTACCCACAACGATGAACCCCGGGAGCTTCGGGCCATGTCTAGATGGATATATGAGAACCTCGGAGCTGACACGCCCATACACTTCACACGCTTCCACCCGTACTACCAGCTCACAGACGTGCCCCCAACTCCGCTGGAAACCCTTGAGATGGCCTATAATATTGCAAAGGAGGAGGGACTGCACTATATCTACATCGGTAATGTGCCGGGCAGCGGGAAGGAGAGCACTTTCTGTCCTGAGTGCAAGCAGTTGCTGATAAAAAGAGGTGTGTTCGATATGGAGGAATACAATATCACAGAGGATAAGGCCTGCCCGAATTGCGGAAAAGATATATGCATCTTTAACGAGGATGCAGGCGATACGAAAACATGTTGACAGTTAAATGAAAGCCCTGATGTCACATGTTACAGCATAAAGTAATTACTATCAACCATACCCCTTTATTTCCGGTGGAACATATATTCTGAAAGATATATGATTATTATGATTATGATGATGTAACAGTCAGCATTTATTCCAGGAAATTGCGTGAATGCTACTGAAAAAACAGGAAAAACACGCTGTCAATCAAAACCTTTAAAAACAATAAGTGCATTAAGAGGATTCGCGCGTTGGCGCCACCGAAAAGCCGCAATAACTCAGTTGGTAGAGTGTCTGGCTGTTAACCAGAATGTCACAGGTTCGAGCCCTGTTTGCGGCGCTCTAGATCTTTTTTCATAACGGGCCTGTAGCTTAGCCAGGTTAGAGCGCTCGGCTCATAACCGAGCGGTCACCGGTTCGAATCCGGTTAGGCCCACTTAAAAACATTAGATAGTGCACTTTTGAAGGCGTTTTTAAAGCTTTACTTTGTTAAAATACAGGAGATGTCTAGGCCATTTGGCGGGCAACTTAGAGTAAGATAGAGATAAATATACAAATACTTCCCCTCAAAGATCTCAAACAGATATGACATAACAGAGAAAAAGTAGTGGATGTTTACTTTTCTAATAGCTCCATAGCTTCTGAGGTCTCTTTTCATATGATTGCTAAAACTCCTATGGGGAGGCCATTGACTGCGAGAGGTATAATACCTTTAACTTACCCTCTTTTTTGTTATGATGCATAAATACTGCATGTCTCAGTTATTAGTTAGCAATTCAATAGAAATAATAATCTGAAAGTGCAGACATGCCCATAATTCAATAATCCCCAAATTTCCAATATAAGTGTAGCAGCAAGACATTGATTACTTTTCGGATGTCATTAGCAAATACAAGACGTGAAAGGGATTCGATAAATAACACTGCCATGTAGCAATTTAAGATCTTGGAGAGATGTTAAATTTTCATGGAGCCTATTTTCAAAGGTCACGCCATATTTATTATTGGTGGATCTGGATTGCTGTTGATAGAGCTGGGAAAAGATTCATCAACTGCTCTTTTGGTAGCAGAGGAACAAAAACAGGACAAAAGCTCTGGGAAAAACTAGAGGAGAAGGAGATCGGGGAAGCGATGACCGATAACTGGAAAGCATATGCAGAATTCCTTCCGAAGAATATCCATACACGATCAAAGGCAGAAACATATACAGTAGAAGGATACAACAGTATATTCAGACACTTTCTGGCAAGATTGAGAAGAAAAACAAAAT
>JASKKT010000054.1 GCA_030154025.1 Methanolobus sp. | reverse complement strand
TTTCACGGCAATATCAGGTCTCCTGATATAAGGATGCTTTTTGATATGGACGAGGTCCTCTTTGACAGGGAATGGCTCCGGTCTGCGGAGAACATGGAACTGTACTACATGTACAGGAACCTGTACCGTAACAGCTCCGAGCATGAGATCATCAGTAGGCATAACCTTAGTTATGATATCACGGTGATACCTCCTCGGATGCTTGGCAGGGAGTATGTCAAGACCGCAGGTCATTACCACCCGCATGTTCCGGGGACAGAGCTCTCATACACCGAGGTCTACCAGGTGCTTGAGGGCAAGGCCACCTACCTGCTGCAGAAACAGGAAGGTGACAGGATAACGGATGTGATGGTGTACAATGCTGAGAAAGGGGATTGCGTGCTCATACCTCCCGACTACGGCCACATCACGATCAATACCACCGGAGAGACCCTGAAGATGGCAAACTGGGTATACCAGGACTTCTCATCCATCTATGATACCATCAAGGAGCTTTCGGGCGGAGCCTACTATCTGCTCGTGGACGGCTTTGTCAGGAACGACCATTATCAGGATGTTCCTCCCATCAGGTTCATGGATGTCATCGACTATCCTGAACTGGGGCTGGTCTCAGGACAGGATATGTACGAGCTTGTCAATGACATCTCCCGGCTGGGATTCCTTGAAAGGCCGCAGGAATATGCCGGAGTCTTTGAGAAAGCTGTAAAAGGGAAGTAATGTTTTTATTGTACTAACATATAAATGGTCCCAGCTACTAGAGCGGTTAGAGGTGTGTCGTTGCAGAAAAAGAGCCGTATACAGTTTACTTCCGTCAAGATCGAGGATCTGATGTTCAGGACTACCTTTGACCCCCGGACCCGGGAGGGAGATCTCATAGTCAACCTCTCCCTGATCAACAGCAAGGATTACGATGATGTCATCAGGATATTCAGTATGGCCATGAACAGCGGTCTTACTGTGAGCCCAATGATAAAGGTCCTTCATGAAGGCGATAAGTTCGGTGAGATGACCATCGGGAAAGATGAGGTTGGCTTTGCCACGGTGTGCAGTATAACCATCGATGGCGTCCTTCTCAAAGCGGGCGTGATGATAAAGCCCAAGTTCGGCGGCCTGGTGGAGATAAGGGATGGTCTTCCGGTGCGCTTTACCAATGTGCTCACCTACCAGAGCACCACCATCGATCCCCTGGAAGTGCTGATGTCGCAGGAGCTCACATCCGTTATGGAAATGCTCAGGACAGGCACTGGCAAGATCCTTGCGAACTTAAGGGAGGCTCCCATGATAGCAAGGGATATCATCGACAGCACACTATCCGACATGGTGGATGCAGGCATCACAGGCATCCTCGAGGTAGGGGAACCCAACACCAGGATACTGGATGTTCCGGTCGAGAGGGACCATCTGGGCATAGTGGTGATCGGCGGCACCAACCCGATGGCTATTGTCCAGGAGCACGGCATTCCCATAAGGACCAATGCAATGTCCACCCTGATGAGCTTCAATGAGATGAAGCATATAAGGGAGCTGTAAGCGGTCAGGCGATGTAAATCCTTTTTCAGAGCGCACCCATCTGCATAACTATGCGCGGGGTGCTATCTGCGCTGCTATCAGCTCATTCAGGCGCTCGATGAACTCCTGCTTCTTACCGAAAGGCACCGTTGCCCCGGCTGCAATATCATGCCCTCCGCCGGCACCTCCGATTTCCTGGCACACCTTGCTTATGGCCTCTGAAAGGTTAAGTCCCCTGTTGACAAGCTCCTGCGTGCCTCTTGCGGACACCTTGTGGCCGTCCTCTTTATCGGCAAAGGCAACGATCGGGAGGTGACGGTTGCTGGATGCATGGCTCATGCCTGCAACTATCCCCACGATGGTCTCGGGTATGGCGCTGCCTGCGTCAAAGTACTGGAGGTGGGACAACTGTATGACCCCGTTCTCTTTAACGAAGTTGAGCCCATCCACAAGGTTCTTGCGGTGTTCGCTCAGGAGCCTCTTTGAATCCTCATATGCTTCTTCCCTGTCACCCATGCAGACCGCCATTCCTATCTCTGCCTTCATGTAGCGCCCGGTGGCATTCAGGAGGGTGGCGTACTCGCTGGCATCCCTCATCTCTGTTCCTTCTTTCTCGTGCAGGAGTATGTAGCACTCGCCGACCAGCCGGTTGACACTGTAGGACGAGAGGCCGTTCTGCACCGAGTACTGCAGAAGGGAAGAAGTCACCTTTATGCGCTCCTCATCGGTAAGGTCAATCCACCTGCGCCATCGCTCGCCCTCAGCACAGCGGAATCCTACTCTTTTAAGGAACTCTATGCATGCGTCCTCGTTGCCCGTGAGCCCTGGCAGGTAAGGATCGGATGAATACTGTAACATCTTGTACACCGGCCTTGTCTGCTTACCGAACAGGGATATGTCTGTCTTTGCAGTGATAATGCCAGGGTTAGCCTCAAGTATCTCCCGGTTGAGACTCACTAGCTTCCCGAATTTGCGATACTGCATATCTCCGATGCACCCGACGATGGCAAGGTCTGCAAGGTCCCTGTTGCTCCCGAGCTGTTCGGCAAGCAGGAAAGCAGTTCCTGAGCCGCTGATCTCAAAGGACCCGTTTGCCCCGAAGAGATGGGGATTAAGGTGCAGCTCGGTATCTCCCTGGGGGCGGTGGTGGTCCGCGATCACTGCGTGCAGGCCATAGCTGCTGATATGCTCGATCTGCCCGCTGCCAAGGTCCGTGAATATGACAAGTTCCGGGCTGCTGTCTGCCAGTTCACTGACGATGGTCTCATCCAGTTGTTTCACAAAAAGCATCTCGTATTCTATCCCTGCCCTTTCCATTGCCTTGGCAGTGATGGCGGCAGAACTGATCCCGTCCGCATCTATATGCGATACAAGCCGGACCTCTTTATGTTTTCTTATCTCCTCTGCGCATCTTCTGGCACGCTGAGCCATCTGTAGCATAGTTTCAGACATCTTTCCTCATGATAATATCCTTGGACCCCTCTTCCATCCCTGGGGGTCGATGACATACTTGTTTCCTGTTCTTTCGATCCTGCAGAACTCCTGGATCTCTCCTATAGTGAACTTGGTGGCATCGTCCAGGTGGAATCTTTCATGAAGCACGTTCCAGGGTATGATATACGCTTCCCTGGAGTGCCCGACTCCCATCTTAAGCTCCACTGCAAGGAATCCTGTCCTGCCGGAACGCTTCAGGAAATCCGAGATCCTGTCTATCTGGTGGGAACCGTTCTTATCGGTTGTGAAATGCTGGGTGAAATACAATGCCTTTGCACCCTTGTCGACCGAAATGCTCTTGCATTCGATACCCAGGTAGTAGTCAGGATCGAGCGAGTCCACAAGCACGTCAAGGAACTGCGGGGTGAACCTGTGCTGCTTCAGGCGGTGAGCGATACCTTTGATGTTCTTTTCTTGAAAAAACGTATTAAACGACTGAACAAGTACTCTCTCGAACTCTGTCATGCAAGACCAGCTTTTTTAGGGATAAGATGAGCCTCATAATTTAAAACACTATGTCCCTGCGTTAACTTGATGTACTTTATCCCTTAATTACTCCGGGATGAATAAGAGAAACATGGAAATCATATCCTCAGTAGGTTCTGTGGCTTTGCTGGCAGCACTTTTCATTCTGGTCCACCAGAACATGCCGCAGTCACAGGAATATGGCTTTGTTGCTTCGCTTGTGGCCTTTATTATCGTTGTGTCCCTGGTAGGTCTCAAACTGACAAGAATGGAATGAATCGTGGGGTGTAATGGTAGTATTCACCGGCTATCTGGACTTTGATACAAAAGGTGACACCGATATCATAGATGTGACTTCCCGTGTTACAGGCATCGTTACCTCATCCGGAATAAAGGATGGGATCGTGCTTGTATTTGCACCGGGTTCCACAGCTGCGATCACTACTATTGAGTATGAGCCCGGTCTTGTCTTTGACCTGCGCGAGGCCCTGGAACGCCTGGTTCCCGGGGATATGTATTACAAGCATCACGAGAGATGGCACGATGGTAACGGGCATTCCCACATAAGGGCTTCACTGCTCGGACAGAGCAGGTCCTTCCCTGTCGTAAACGGGGATATTGTGCTCGGTACATGGCAGCAGATAATATTCATTGACCTGGATAACCGGCCGCGTTCAAGGCGGGTGCTTGTCCAGGTATGCGGAGAAACAGTATAACTCTTGGGAACTTCTGTCTGAGAATAGAACGAAGGCGTAGAGAATCCTGATTCAGGGAATCAGGATCTCTTTCCAATCATCATATTAGTAATTTTATTTTAGTTGTTCTGTTTGACGAGGAACTTGACAAAGTCGGGGCTAAGTCTTGTTTCCCTGATCATCTTATCCTCTATCTCGTCGTCTGAGAGTCCGTCTGCCCTGTACTGGTCAATACGGTCGTAGACGCTCTGTGAGACCTCGGAGTACTCGTTGATGTCCTTCCTGTGTCCCCAGACATCGCCCTCAAGAAGATCGATTCCCTGCATTTCTAGGTACATCCTGGCTGAGTTTGAGATCGTTCTCTTGTATGAGCTTGGAATGTGCAATGCCTTTACATTGGGGCATTTCATGACAAGGGAGAAAATATCCGTGTTTGAAGGCCTGAATGCAAGATGTACTATCTCCTCATTTGGTCCAAGGGTATTAATTTCGTCTTTTGAACTTACAACTCTTATTTTCATGTTTTCTCACCATATTTATTTTTCAGTGTTAGATGTTCAAATACGCGCCTACTATTTTGTCAATACCGGTGCAGTACTTTACTCAGTAATAAATTAGTGTATATACAAAGTTTTATTTAAACGTTGCTAAGTATATAACATTATAGTCATAGTATAAATTAGTTCAATCGCATAATTTATTAAAAAAATAATACTGTCTATAGGTCCGGAACATCCATATCCGCCTTCAGATGCTGCTTTGGGCGGCCCCTACTGTCAATATCCCTTTTATATGCATATGTTCTTATACCGTGCCTTAATATCTGTACTAAGTATTTGTGCTTTCGTCTCTTTTTCTTTTCAAACTTTGCTAAGTTTGTCTCAACTTTAATAAAAGGTGATGCATACAAATATCCTAATGTGTATTTAACTCTTACCATTATTGATATAATCGCATATGATAATTTACGCACAAAAAAGTTTCATGTAAACCTATTTATAAATATAAAAACATCTGCTCTTTTGTATGCTGCCAAATGGAGTAAAGTTATGGCCCAAAGCAAATATCAAGCTGACATACCTGATATTTGGTATAGTTCTTACTTACTTCTCAAGTTATCTCCCGGATCTGGCAGGCGTTGTAGGAATAGAAGGAACAAGAATAAGCTCCATAGTCGCTTTTGGCTCATTGAATGGCATGCTTTTCGGTCCTTTCTGGGGTGCTCTTGTGTCAGGCACAGGGATGTTCCTGCATGAGCTCAATACTCCAGGTTACATAAGCAAGAACGCTTTCAAAATGCTTTCTCCTTTCTTCATAATGTTATGCTCCGTTGTTTCAGGCATGATTATGCAAAGGCAGCAACGGATGGTTGTCAGTATCTATGGAGCTTTGTTATTGCTGTGGTTATCCCTGGGTGTAGGCAGGGAGGCCTACTATTACCCATGGTTCCATCTGGTCGCACTCATAGCATTTCTGGTTGTTGGCAGGTACCTTACGCAATCAATACACTCGAAAGTATATCTGTTCATCTATCTGTTCTTTGCAGCTCTTTTAGGCGTCCTTTCGGATCATCTGGCAGGTTCCATTGCATATTCCTACATATATGCCATTCCTGCGTCTGCATACTCCTCTGTCCTGATGTTATATCCGATAGAACGCACCACGCTTGCTCTGGCTGCTGCGTTCACAGGATTCTTCTTCCTGTCCATCTATAAGGATATAGTCCTGTGCTCTGAAAATCTGGGGGATGATGTTGACAGGCTCAGATCAAAAGATATGGAAGAATATCTTCACTGTGATGTAGTAAGGATAATAGAGAATGAAGAACAGAAGAGCCGATGAAGGATGCTGTATCATACATTACAGGATTCTTCCCAGCTTATCCTTTATGTCACAGATAGCCCGTGAGAACTCGTGTTCACGGTCAGAGAGTACAAGTATCTCACCGCTCCTTTTTGCGATGTCGCAAATACAGGGTATTGCTGCGATCACAGGAAAGCCGTAGCGCATCCCATCAAGCGTATCGTCATCAAGAGAACAATGGTGCATATTGTCAACGATTGCACATTTTTTATTGAGGGACTTATATACTCCGTTGACCAGCTGCTCGGTGCACTCAGAACAGGCTTTGGTAGAACTGTGCACTATCAGGACAAGATCGCAGGCCGCTACAGCATTGATCGACTCGTATTCCACACCGGGACCTGTATCAAGTATAATCACCTCCGTGCCATTCCTGATAAGCTCCTTTTTGCCTGTGATTATATTTTTCAGCGCATTGGACTGCCATTTTCTGTCCTTGCTTGCAAGCTCACGTATCTCGAATATATCTGCCTTGGAATAGGCCACCGAGACCTTTCCTGCCATACCGAGATCGACACCTGTATCCATCACCACTTCGTTTATTCCCTTCTTTCCAGAAAGCAGGTCATTGACCCAGAATGGCACTTCTGATGAACCGTCATCAAAAAAAGTGCGCAATGTCGGTCCCCTTAGATCCATATCCAGCAGGCATACTTTCCTGCCGTCAAGAGCATAAGCTATGGCGAGGTTTACTGCGATACTGGTCTTCCCAGTGCCGCCTTTTGCGGAATGTACTGCAATCGTTAATGCCATCTTATGCCATCTCCTGCGCAGTTTAGAGCAATTTGACTCTTCTATAAGAAATACTTTTCCTTTTAATTCGCGCTGTTCTCATATTAAAAGAGGATATGGTGAGAACAGTACTCTTATCAACATAACTTATTGTTGATATGGAAATACACTTTTCTTCCTTCTCTGTATTTCTCGACGTGCCCCATCCTGACAAGCTGATTGAGATAATTGCTCTCAACAGCCCTTTCTTTACGGGTCACTTCTGCAATATCCTCTGCAGTTGCCGGTCCTATCTCAAAGAGGGTGGTTGCTGTAGTGCGCAGATGGTCAGGCAGGGACAGGAGCATCATTACATCCAGAGAATCACTCGAATTAATTTCCTCATCCGGGTAAGGCATATTTCCGTTCAGTATTATTTTATCAAGTTTGGCATTTATCTCTTTAAGATTATGAAGTATCTCCTCGATTATCTCTTTTTCAATCATTTGCCTTACCTTTTGTTTTTATCGGGCGTTTTACATAATGCCGATTATATTATATGCATAACATTTAACCGAAATAAATGTTTTCACTCCGGCTTAATCAAGTTTCCTTGACATGTATACACCATCAGTTTCATAACCCAGTTTCCGGTAATAGCCTCTTACTCCTATGCCGCTGAGGATAGCCAGTTTGCTGTAACCTGAATCGGAAGCTATCTCCTCTGCACGGGCAACCAGTTCCCTGCCATATCCCCTGTGCTGCCAGTCGCACTTTCCGGCCTTCTCACCAACCGAAACCATAGATCCATATACGTGCAGTTCCCTTCCCAGGGCAGCATTGGCAAGCTCCTCCCGGTGCGGCGCATCAGGGAAGCGCAGTCTCATAAAACCTATAAGTATGTCCTGGACAGTATCCTCAAAGGCAATGAAATGCTCCGTTCCTCCGCAGCATCCATATCTCTCAACAGTGAGCTCGATATTTTCGCTGTCCGGCTCTTTTCCTCTGAGTATATTGTGTCCTACCTCACGACATCTGATGCAGCGGCATCTGCCCCCGTGCTGTTCAAGATGCTCCTGTGCAAGTTGCCTGACATTGCTTTTACGGACGCCGGCCAGTATCTGAGGGGCCGGTATGTCTCTCTGGATACGCTGCAGGCGCACCCATTTGGGTATAAGTGACTTGATCTGCGCCAGAAGCCCTGCAGCATCCTCATCAGTAATAGGGCTATATTCACCTTGCTCCCACATTCTGTGCAGTTCTGTGCCTTCTGTGACAAGCGTAGGGTATATTTTGAGGTAGTCAGGCATGAACCCCGGATCAGAGAAAAGCCTCTTGAAATTCCTGATCTCCCTCTCTTCCTCCATTCCCGGAAGTCCTGGCATCATGTGGAAACCCACCTTCAGGCCGCTATCCCTGAGCAGCCTGTTGGCCTCGATGCTGTCTGCAACAGTATGCCCCCTGCGCATCCGGGAGAGTACGAAGTCATAGGTGCTCTGTACACCTATCTCTACCTTTGTGGCCCCAAGCTCAAGCATCCTGTCGATATGTTCAGGCTTTGCCCAGTCAGGCCTGGTCTCAAAGGTGATTCCCGTGTTCCTTACCTCGGCAGTCTCATTGGCCCTGTGCACATCTTCCAGGGTCACGTAAGGACAGGCCTTTCCAATTGTGTTTACCTCCTCACGCCACTCCGTGCCATAAAAATCGTTCATCGCCTCGATACAGCGCTTTGCATACCATTCCTGGTAGTCTACGGATCTTGCAGAGAAGGTGCCCCCCATCACTATGAGCTCAGCCTTCTTGATCTCATGCCCGATCTCCTTGAGCTGCTCAAGCCTGGACCTCACTATCCTGTAAGGATCGTAATCGTGCTGTATCGCGCGCATAGTGGAAGGCTCCCTGCCCATATAGCTCTGTGGAGAGCTGAACGGTGAATCAGGTCCCCCGGGACAGGGTACACATATTCCGTGGGGACAGGGCGCAGGTGATGTCATGGCTGCAATGACCGCAACCCCGGAAATGGTACGCACCGGCTTACGCTGCAGCAGATCCCTTACTTTCTGCTGTTCCTCTTCATTGCCTGCCATGATGATGTCCGCATTCTTGGGGAGGCTGGCAAGCCTGCAGCTCTTTGCCATTTTCTTCTTTGCCTGGTTCAGCTGGCGCAGGTCCGTGATCTCCCCGCTGATGACCATCTCAAGGATATCCCTGCACGCCTTATTAAAATCAGTGTGTTCCGCAGTCATTTATTGCAAGTGGTCTTCTTTGCCCCGGTTACCTGCAAAAGCCTGCCACCAGGTTCTCCAGCTGTATCCTTTCACTGGATGCGTCGGTCATGCACAGGTCTGCATCAGCTATCCTGATCATCCATCCCGCTATTGTCTCTTCGCTCTCATTGGAAGACGCTGCCATTGCATGCAACTGCAGCAGGATCTCCCGCCCCGACATGCCGTCCTCCAGAATGAGGTTATCTATTGCCTTGCGGGCGTCAGTGATGTCCTTTGCAACGGCAGCCTGGAACAGTTGTGTGATATTCTCCGACCTTTCCTTGAGGGTGCAGTCGTATATCTCCTGTGCCCCTATGACCGCGCCAGGAAACTGCAGGGACGCCACCTGTAAGGTATGCAGTGCTCTGGCAACATTGCCGTTTGCATGATACCCGAGTGCATCAACCCCGTCCTCTGAGATTGACAGACCTTCGCTGTCCGCCACCTGCCTGATAAAAGCTGCAAGCTTCTCTGCCGACACATGCCTGAAGAAAAGCTGAAGACCCCTTGATCTCAGGGGTGCGATGAGCTTTGATGGCTGGGTGGTTGAAAGCACGAACCTGCATGTAGTCGTGTATTTTTCCATAATCCTCCTCAGGGCATGCTGTGCATCAGAGTTGAAGGCTTCCGCGTTATCAATGAAGATTATCTTGAAATCCGAATCGATGGGACCCATACTCGCATACTCATTGACTATCTCCTTGAAGAGGGCGATCACACTTTTCTGTATCTTTGAAGGGTCATCAGTACCTATGATGCGCAGGAATCTCTTGTCCCGCACAAGGTAGCGCTTGCCCTGTTCAAAGAAATCCGAAGCGTTGAAGTAGGTGAAATTGCGCTCGTAATCATCACCATATATCTCCCTGGCCATTGCAAAGGCAGTTGAGGACTTGCCAGTGTTCTCAGGGCCGTGGAGCACCAGGTGAGGAAGATTCTTCGAGCGCACAAGCCTGCGTATCATGTCTA
The DNA here is from genome assembly GCA_030154025.1 of Methanolobus sp. Lineage (GTDB taxonomy): Archaea > Halobacteriota > Methanosarcinia > Methanosarcinales > Methanosarcinaceae > Methanolobus. Next base: position 5,705 of record JASKKT010000054.1, on the reverse strand, counting down.
CGGATTCTTCATTGCCCAGTACCTCGTCCAGATCAGAAGGCCTGTACTTTACCGTCCATATGTCTTTCATCTTCCTCACCTGGTCGATCCGTTCTTATTCTGTCTTGTCCCCGTTCCTGGCTGCGTTCGCCTCAAGCACGCTGAGAATGACCCTGCCGTAAACCGGCCTGGCTATCAGTATGCCTATCAGGACACCCACGATGGTCGTGATCGCGAAACCCTTGAGGGCGCCGAATCCCATGACCACCAGGGGGGACATTGCTATCACTGTAGTCGCTGCTGCGGCGAATATGATGGCAAATGCTTTTGTTATCCTGGCCAGATATACTTTTCTCGGAGGGAGCTTGCCTTCGTAGAGCACCTCGTCCGTGATGATGACAAGATGGTCTATGCCGGTCCCCATGACAGCTATGATACCCGCGATACTCGGAAGGTCCAGCTGCCAGCCTATGGCGCCGGCAAACCCGAGGATTATTATCACTTCACTGACGGATGTGGCTATCATCGGCAGGAGTACCTCAGGCTTCCTGTATCTCCTGTAAACGACAGCTGCAACGGCAAGCAGGGTCATCAACCCGGCAAACACTGCCTGGCTCTTGAACTGCTCTCCGAGGGATGCGTCAACCTGTCCGGAGCCTATTATCTCCACATTGACCGGAAGGGCGCCTGCACGCAGGTGTATCTGTAACTGTTCTGCCCTGGCCTTACTTTCCTCATCCCCTCCGGTGGATGCCTGCCAGGAGTATATAGGATACTGGGCAAGGGTTGAGGCTGCAGAGGAGTTGAGAGGTGCACTGTACACTTCATTTCCATCAAGGTACATTATCAGGTTATGGGACAACGGGTCCCGGGTAGCGCCGGTTTCGATGGCTGCCTTCTGAAGGGCAAGAGCTCCTGCATCGGTAAGAGTGAAAGGCGTGTACCATCCGCTCTGGTCATTATATCCCGCGATCCCTACGCTCTGGATCTCGTCTCCGTAGAGCACATGCCTGGTCTCGTTACCCCGCGTAGCGATCCGGATCTCGAACTTGCCGGGCTTTGATGCAATGTCCTGGGCGGTGGCAAGATCCATGCCTGCAAAGTCAATGAGGATATAGTTCTCACCGACGACCCTGACGGGTATGTCCTTAAGTCCGAGTGTATTGAGCTTATCACTGAGAATGTCCTTTGTCAGGTCACGTGTCTCTTCTCTTACTCCCTCCCTGTAGATCGGCGTGCCGTCACTGCCACGGACGATGTATCCGCCTGCATTTGCCATGATCCTTTCCAGATCTTCCTGGGACACGGCAGTCCTGATCTCATATTCCACGTTACCTGAATCCGTCAGTGCCGGAATGACCTCAGCCTTCAGGCCATCTGACAGGTAGGAGGTGATAAGCGTTGATTTGGATGTGTACAGCACGACCTCGGTGACATTGTTCGCACGTTTGACAGTGGATTGGCCCAGCCCTAGCTGGTCCATCTGGCTGGTTGTGATCTGCGCGGGAGTTGTAAAGGTGACCACAAGTTCCCCATTGGCTGCATTTGCACTTTTGATATCGATATTACCACTGATTTTTTTCCCGAGGACGGCAGCAGACAATGTGTTCGCGTCTGCATCAAGCTGAGCAACTGCTCCCTGAAGCTGGACCTGCAGCCACGAGCCGCCCTCAAGGTCGAGCCCGTAATTGAGCCCGGTGTTAAGACCTTCCTCGGAAGAATATCCCGGCTGAATGAAGATGATCGAGGCCAGTATGGCTATTATGAACACTATTACCCTGAAATCCCTGAACAGGCTCTGCTTTTCTTCATCTTCTCTCATGCTTTTCTCCCCCTCTGGCCGGATCTTGTTACATGCCACCTTAGGATGGATGTGTTCAGCAGCCATGTGTTTATCATGTCAGCCACAAGTCCGAAGATCAATACTATCGATATATTCGAAAGCAGTGTGATCTGCGAGAATGAGGGGATGACAAGATATGAATACGTAGAGACCACGTACATCACAAAAAGTGCTGCAAGGGTTGTTGTTGTCATTGTTATGCCTGTCTGCATTGCATTGGAAATGTTCTCCTGGACCGTGCCACGTCTTTTGAGCACCCTGGTGGTGAGCAGGATGTCACTGTCCACCGAATAACCGATGAGCATCAGCAGGGCGGCAACAGTTCCTAGTGAGAGTTCTATGCCTGCCACATTCATGAACGCGGCAGCTATCATTATGTCCGACATAGCCGAGAATACCACGGCAGTGGATGGCACGAAGGTCCTGAATATCAGGAAGACCACAATTGCCATTCCTGCGAATGATAGGAGCACGGCTGTTACAGCCTGCTTCTGGAGGCTTGCCCCGTATACGGGCCCTATCTGTTTTATCTCAACTTCAGTATAGGAAGATGTCACTTCCCTTGCGAGCTGGTTCTGTTCCTCATTGCTCATGGGCCCGAATTGCATCACAACACGCGAGCCTGTCTCACGGGCATCGCTGATAGGATAAGCGGAGAATTGTGCTTCAAGGGCTTCGGCGCTCTGGGTGGTGGCCACCGATATCTGTGTTCCTCCCCTGAATTCCATACCAAGTTTCACAGGCGCGCCAGTACTTGCAAGCATTATTCCCAATATGAGCGCAGATACGAGGAAAAGGGCAAGGGGTAGTGCCGCAAGCTGGCGGTTACTGTGATTTTTAACAAACGAATCTAAGCGTTCGGTCAGACCGACTTCCATGTTTCATACTCCGGAAGACTTTTTCAGCCCAAATGGTGCTAATAAAGTAGTTGCTATTCATACACTACAACTTATATATACTACTTGTCGTTTTCTTTTCAACGAATGACAGACAGACCAAGTATTGACGAATATTTCCTTGAGATCGCTACAGTGGTTGCCAAGCGTTCCACCTGCCTGAGGAACAGGGTTGGTGCTGTTATTGCCAGGGACAAGAGAATACTGTCCACAGGTTACAACGGTGCGCCACGCAACATGGAACATTGCCTTGATATCGGCTGCATACGAGAACAGAACAATATCGCATCAGGCACCCGCCATGAGAAGTGCAGGGCAGTGCATGCGGAGCAGAACGCCATACTGCAGGCTGCACTGCATGGAGTGAGCACAGATTCGGCAACACTTTACTGCACACACCAGCCCTGTATATTGTGTGCGAAGATGATCATTAACGCTAATATTAGAAGGGTTGTTTACATCCAGCCATATCCTGATACGGATGCGCTCAGCTTCTTTGCAGACGCAGGTGTGGAAGTCGTAAGCATCCCCCTTTAGGGCTGCTTCAGGCTGCGCAGCCCTTTCCTTATGATGTCCTGCCCGCTCTCCCTGTACATCTCTTTTACGGAGGCCGGGTCATCAGAGCGCATTTCCAGCCCTCTGAGAACGACCACCGGGTAGCCGCCGTCCCCTTCTCCCATGAGCAGGTTAGCTGCGCCCGCGATCTCATCTGCCACCGATTCCTCCGTTATCTGCAGTATGTTCCCGAAAAGGTCCTTCTTTCCCATCCAGTTCCTGATAGGATGGATGCGGTAAAGGCCCACTGCAACACCTGTCTGTCCTATCTTGAATGCCCTGCCATTGGTATCTGTTACGATGACACTGATCTTCCTGCCTGTTAACTCCTCTATTCTCTTCCCTATGTTTGCAGCGCTCACGTCGGGGTCTTCGGGAAGGTCTGCAAGGAATCCGCTGTCAACATTGGATGCATCGATACCTGCCTTTATACATACGTGCCCGTTCTTTGTCTCAACAAGGAATATGGGCCACTCGATCAACACGTCGCGGCTCCTGTCAAGCACAGCCTGTACAAAGCGGGGGTCTGTCTGGTGTTCCTGTGCTATCCTCCTGGCCTCGTCACCTGGTACTATGTCCTCGAGCCTGAACATCCTGCCTTCGGCTTTTGCGACTATTGTTGAAGCAATGATGATTATGTCATTGTCCATGAGCTCGACGTTCTCACAGATGATTGCGGCGATGTCATCTCCCGCCCTTATAAGGGGTACGTTCTCAACAGTAAAGGCTTCCATCTTCAAGGGCAATTCCTCAGCAGATTAAACAGGAGTAGGAATAAATAATAGTATCGTATAAAAGGAAATCGCGGCGATGATGATAGTTACCCCCACTGAGCAAAGGATGATGATAACTCTGACTGATGCCGCGCTAATAACGCATTCTTACAAGATCAAAAAATGAAAGTGGCATGTCCACTTTTAAGTGAACATCCGGCAAAGAACAAACGTGCTTCCATGAATGCAGGATGCTTATTCTATCATTATCCTGTGCTTCTCTTCTTCTTCCGCTTTAGGGAGTGTGATAGTGAGCACGCCGTCTTCCATCTTCGCAGTAGAACCCTGCTCAGTCACTAAAGCAGGCAGGCTGAAGGAACGTGCGAACCTCTTGAAGGAGCGTTCCTTCATGAGGTATCCTTCATTCTCCTCCTCCCTCTCCCTCCGGGCATTGGCACTGATCCAGAGCCTGTTACCCTTGATGTCTATGTTGACATCTTTCTTATCGATTCCCGGAAGGTCGGTAGTGATAATAATGTTGTTCTCCTTTTCCTTGATATCGGCAAGAGGACGGAATGTATCCATGTCCATCCATCCGCCGCTGGCTTCGCTCTCCTCGAAGAGCTGGTTCAGACGGTCCTGCATGCTTCTCATTTCTTCGAACGGGTCCATCCTGTCAACTGCAGAAGGGCTCCACCTTGTAAGTCCAGATCTCATTGTGTCCACTCCTTATCCCTGATACGTATCTTAATGCGGAAGCCTTCACTCCCAGCTTCCATCATCTCTATTATAAAGTGGTCTTATTTATACTTGTGGTCTTATTTATACTTGATCAAAAACAGAGCCTGCAGTAACTGAATTTCAGAATAATGAGGAGTTACAGGCTCACACTCTTGCATTCCTTGTATTTTTTATTACATTTATTGACCGGACCTGATCAGCATTCCTATCAGGTCTGCTGCGTATACTGTGCCGAAGGACCCGCTCTTCACCGACTCCTCATCAAATGCCTGCGCACCGTCTGGCTGTTTTTCTGCAGTAGAGAAGACTGCAAAGGGTATCGGGGCCGATGTGTGCGTTCTCAGGGCAACGGGTGTCGGATGGTCCGGCAGCACCATTATGGTGACATCCTCGTGATAATCCAGGGCCGCTTTCAGGACCGTGCCTACAACCTTCTCATCAAAATCCTCTATGGCCTGTATCTTTGCTTCCATATTACCCATGTGGCCTGCCTCGTCCGGCGCCTCCACATGCACAAACACGAAGTCATGATCATCTAGGGCCTTTATTGAGTACTCGCCCTTACCCTGATAGTTCGTATCAAGGTAGCCTGTGGCTCCCGGGACCTGTATCACGTCGAGCCCTGCGTATATGCCTATGCCGTTCACGAGGTCCACAGCCGATATTATGGCTCCCTTGAGCCCGTAGAGTTCGCTGAATAGGGGGAATGCAGGTGCGAATCCCTGGCCCCAGAGCCAGATGGAGTTTCCGGGGTTCTTGCCCTCCCTTATTCTCTTCTCATTGACCGGATGTTTCTCCAGTATCGGCATGGATGCCTCGGTGAGCCTGCTCAGGATCTCACTGTCCTTTCCCTTTGGCATGTGAAGGAGTCTGTCCTGGTCTATGACATCGTGCGGCGGTGTGCACTGGGTCTCAGCTCCAAGCGCACCCTTGCTCACCAGCAGGTGGCGATAACTGATCCCGGGATAGAAACTGAAG
>JASKKT010000053.1 GCA_030154025.1 Methanolobus sp. | reverse complement strand
ATTTCTCATAGGGAGGTGTTTACATCGTCATTATAATGAAATGCAGGGACCTTGGCTTCAATGACGATTTCATAGTCATTGACAATGACGCGGAAACCGTGAAGGAGAAAATGTTCCAGCACATAATGGATAAACATAAGGAAGAGTATGATCAGCTTTCTGATTTCCACCAGGATGAGATCAAATCCAAGATGGATTTCCTTATAAAGCGTGGCTGCGGCTGTGGTGTCCTGAAGCTTTGAGCTAGCTCTCAGCAGTCTCTTTCTTTTTACGCTTTGCTTTAATATAGAGCCTTGCTGCCACAAAGGGAAGGAATATGCCGATGATCATGCTGATGTATCCCGTTTCTACATCGTTCAGACTCCTTGATGGGATGTGGTCCGACAATGGATGGGATATGACATATGCCTCGGCAGCCAGTAAAAGAACGATCGCAGTAAGCAGGATAAGGCCTATGATGAGGTATCTGTTGTATCTTATCTGTACCACCATAAGTAAGTGAGTCCTACTCCGTAATAAATGTTGCCTGATTGATATGTTGGATCGCAGTTTTGGCAATATCCTCGATTTACTCACAACTACTGTAATTTATTTTGCAGACATGGATAGCTTTATATCCTATTAGGAGAGTTAGTTCAATTCCGTGAGAGAGGAAGGGCGGCCGCCGGGCCTCTGGCCTGAGGAAAGTCTCCCCACCATCTGAACACACGAGTGCCTGTGAAGGGCACCGGGCGAGAGTCCGGGCAGTTGCAATGCAACTCATGCAGATTCTGCATGCTGGCACAGAAACGATACCGCGCCATGTCAATGCAGTGATGCCGGAAGGCTGAGGTCGCATGGAATGCGGATGGAACGGCGAATCCTCGTGGGTGCAAGTCAGTGAGGGGTAAATGGGTGTTCGGACCATCCCTCGGTAAATGACGCTTAGCCGAATGCCGCCAATGCAGCTCTAAAAGAGCGCATCATCCCGCCAGGCGGGATGATGTGTTGCATCAACAGAAGGGAGCTTATTCTCCTCACTCACTCAAATTCCATACTTTTTCCTTTGAGGAGCCAGCGCGGCTTGAAATTAAGCATCAGCCACTTCATATACTGTCTGTAGTCCATCCTGAACGCAACCACTTCAAGGAATCTGTCAATAACACTGGCTTCCTGGGTAAATATGCTGAAGGCTCTTTCAGGAAAACGGTGCATGATGCTGGCAAAATAAAGGGAGTACCTGAGATGCTTCCCAAATTCGGAATGGCATTTGTCCTCGTATTCCTTAAGGCGTGCCGGTCCTTCACCGGAAGCCAATGCCTCTGCCAGGACCTCTCCCGCTATCTGTCCTGACCTTATGGCATAAGCAAGACCTTCTCCTGTAAAAGCGTCAACAAACCCGGCTGCATCTCCTACGAGCATTATTCTCCTATTCACAAGCTTTCTTTTGTATCCGCCACAGGGGATGACATGGCCATTGAGTTTGTAATTACCATTAAAGTTGTTATCCTGCAGGTATTGCTTCATTGTGCCTCTTGGGTCAGGCAGCAGGCTTGCAAGCCCTCCCGTACCGACTGAATAATATCCTTCATGCGGAAATATCCATCCGTATCCCATTCCTGCAACTCCGAAGCGCAGTTCTACTGCATTGCTGATATACCTGTCAATGGTCTCGTTGGCCTCAGGCACCTCTGTGACCATGCATACGCCATATTCCTTTTTTGCATCCTTCTTACGGACCAGTTCCTTCAGTGTTCCCTGGGAGCCTGTTGCCAGGATAAGATATCTGGACTCATAGGAGGCTTTTGCAGTCCTTACTGTAATGCAGTCCTCGCTTTCCTTAATGTCAATGACTTTCTCCCCGGTAAGAATCCCGATACCTGTTTCCCTGGCTTTTTCGAGAAGGAAATGATCGAGCTTGCTGCGGCTTACAATAACAGAGAGGCGGTAATCCTTTGAGCGCTCGATGGTCTTGTCGCGGAAGCAGATCCTGGCTCCGAAGACCTCTCTTTCGATAAGCTCTTCCGGAAGTTCGAAGTCCAGGAACGAAATGGCATGTTCGGAAAGGGCGCCTCCGCAGGGTTTGTACCTTGGGAATGCTGCCTTTTCGATCAATAAGGTTTTCAAGCCCTTCTTTCCTGCTATTCTGGCTGCAGCGGAGCCGGAAGGACCGCCACCTACTATTATAAGGTCATACATGCTGTTTCTCCGGATCAGTGATTGGATTTGTCCGAGAACATTTCCAGTGCCTGGAGTACTTTCCAGTACTCGACTCCCGTATTGAAGTACCCGTCATTGGACATGGGGATACCGTATGTAACAATGTTCTTTCCCTTAAGCCCCATCATCACCTTGTTAAGTTCGTAGTCGCAGGCTATCAGAAGTGCACCGTCGTAATTCTCCTCTTTGATCACGTGCTTCACGAATGAGGAGCCGGTTACAATGTAAAGTTTGTATCCAAATCTTGCAGCATCCTCTTTCAGTTTTGCGAACACGCACTTTCCGCAGGATATGCACTGGATCCCCGTCCTTGTGGAGGATGCAGGGCATTCCAGGAAGCGCATACAGTGAGGTGCTATAATCATGCGGTTCTTCGTTTTTGCGAATTTGTTCTCATTTGCTATGTTCTTCAGGGAGACCATCCATTTATCGAGGATCCTTGTATCTGACAGTCTGAAAAAGAAGAACTTAAGGGGCAGGTAGAAGAAATCAAGCACTCCGGCAAAGAAGCCTGCAAGCCATACATTCCTGTTCACGCTCATCCTGCTGATCGCAAGGGCGATAGCTGCCAGGAGCACTGAAATGAGGGTCAGGACTGTTATGATCTCCCCAAGAAGCCTATACATCGCATTCCTCCATTTTCCTGATGACTTCCTCGACATCCACCTTTGTATCGAAACAACCGTCGCGTACGAGGGAAACGCCCTGGACTATCATGAAAGGTGAAGCTCCCTGCATCGACTCCGAGAGCTCGGGGTAGCAGGCCACTCCGATACAACTGTCAGGCTGCTGGGTCTTAATGATCTTCTTGACAAAACTGCCACCTGGTATCACATATACTTCAAAGTGATGCTCTTTGGCAGCTTTGCAGATAGTTCCGATATCGCAAAGGCCGCACATCCTGCATTCATAGCCTATTATGGGGTCGCAGCGGGCCTTGCACTTTGGATGGCGCATGCATTGAGGCAGGAATATTACACGCTTACCTTTTGTGTTCCTGAACTTCTCGAGCATCACGGCATTGCGGACCTCGACCAGTATCTCATCAACAAGTGTCTCCTTTATGCTGAACATGCTGCAGATGAATTTGGCCGGGCCGTAGAACATGTAAAGTATCAACAGAACGAAGTTCGGAAAGAGTATCCTGTGCTTTTTGAAGCTGTACACTCCCAGGATGAGTGCAACCAGTATGCCTGCTATTGCAAGCAGTGCAATGGTAACAAAAAACTTTCCTAATATCTCGTATGGGATTTCCATAAGTAAGCAGAATAAGGAAAATGATTATATCTAGGTTATCCTCTACGTGTTACTTACTATAAAAAAGTTAGAGTGATTCTCGGGGATCACTCTGGTGAGTCGCTGAGGTCTATTCCCATTGCCTGGGCAGCAAGAACTACGACATCCTCAACTTCGAGCTGCTTTGCGCCGATGGCGTCCCTTCCATCACTGAGGTTCCTCTTACAGAACGGGCATGCGCTTGAGAGGAGATCCGCCTTTGTTGCAAGTGCATCTTCAACACGTGTTGAAGCAACACCGAGTGCAAGGTCCGGTACACCTGCTTTCACACCGCCGCCGGCTCCGCAGCAGCGCTGGTTCTCTTCTATCCTGTCCATCTCGACAAGCTCGATACCAGGGATCGCCTTGAGGACTGCCCTTGGTGGCTCGAACACTCCTACGTGGCGTCCGAGGTGGCACGGGTCGTGGTAAGTTACCTTCTTGTCAATGGACTTCTCCCACTTGATATCGCCCTTCTCGATGAGTTCCTGCAGGAACTGGGTGATGTGGACCACTTTGAAGGGGAGCTTCTGTCCGGTGAGCCTTGGCCAGTCAATGAGTGATGCCCTGTAACAGCCAGCGCATGCGTAGAGCACTGTCTTTGCGCCCTTGGCCTTGATGTTGTCGATGTTCTTCTGGGCGTTCACCTTTGCAGTGTCATTGATGAAGTACTGGCCGGTCCTGATAAGTGCAGAGCCGCAGCAGATCTCATCCTCGCCAAGCATAGTGAACTTGATTCCCAGCTTGTTGAGCAGGCGTGCTGTTGCAAGTGCCAGCTTCCTCTGCTTGAGTTCGGCTGTACATCCTCCGAAGTAGAGGATCTCTGCCTTGTCCTCGACCTTGACATCTTTCGGGAACCAGTTGACCCTGTTCTTGTTGTCTTCCATGTACGGGTTCTTGTACTGTCCTATGAGCTTGAGGAAAGCACCCTGCTTACCGAACGGACCGTTACCGCGCTTGACAAGGTTTGCACGCATGGATTCCCAGAGTTCGACGGTGTTGATGGCGGACTCGCACACTGTTGCGCACATTCCGCAGGTTGTGCACTTGTAGACATCATCCTTGAACTTCTCTATGTCTTCTTCCGGTATCTCCTTTGGTCCGAAGAGCCTTGCACGCAGGCCGTAGGACTTGTTCATGAACTCTCTCCATCTGAGGATCTTGTCTCTTGGTGCAAGCCCTGGGTCCTGTCCTGCTGCGTCGTAAGTCGGACACCAGTTCACGCATTCTCCGCAGCGGCTGCAGGAGTCAAGTTCCATAAGCTGGACGGCTGTTAAATTCTCTGTATTAACTGAAGGTTTGCGCTTTGCCATTGTTTACTCTCCTCCTTTGTTCGCAAGGAGTGCAAGCGGTATTGCTATCATGTGTATGTATTTGCTGAATGGTATATATGCGATACAGAAGAGCAGTGATATTACCACGTGGAACAGGGCCATGGGTGGTGCCCACTCTACAGGCATATCGAATCCCCAGAACCTTCCGGTCCTGATACCGTCTGCAATGAATCCTGTTATTGTGATCACTGTAAGGCCTATGAGAAGTACTGAGTCATAAGCGATGGTCGATTCCCTTACCTTGGCGACGAACAGTCTCCTGTATATTGCAATTATGATACCAGTAAGCAGTATGTAACTGAAGATGTCGTTAGGGACTGCGAGTAACTCTCTGAATACTTCGGGGTACAGGAACTCGGGAAGTGCGTGGACTCCGAGGCGCTCGGATATCAAATGTACCATTTCCACTGCGAACATTGCAAGTGAAAGTACGAAGAGTGCCATCCACCCGAAGAATATGGTGAAGTGCATGAACCATCTGAGAGGGCTTCTTCTCAATATCCTTCTCTGGAAGAGGATATCCAGCACAAATGTTTCCAGGACCGACTGGTTATGCACGTGTGCGTGCTCACTCATCTGCTTGGCAAGCATTGTGGGGAATGCAAGAATGCTTCCCGAGGGCTGCTGTCCGTAACCCGTGGAGCCCATGCCCCATTTCTTAAGGTTTATGTACATTCCAATAATAAAAATGCCAATGGACAGGCTAGCCATTATCATAACCTGTACGAATGTAAGTCTTAAGGCGTCGGATACGCCTGCAAAATAATCCATGTTTAGTTTCCTCCTGATATATCATAAATTATAATTATCATATTTTCAGAATCGGGGTTGGTTTTTACTTATAAGTGACCGCTTTGGTTTGCATGAGTGTGGTATCGATATTATTTAAAGATTTGCATTAAATATATCTGTATCAGGCGGCAGTGTATTCAAAAAGGGACAGGTCTGCAGGCATATATACGTTTATATTCTCCATTGTTCCTTCCAGGGTCCAATTACACTTATATGCAGGCAGCACTATAGAAAGCCCTAAATTCAGAGCAGTCTTAAAACATGTCCCCTGATATCAGAGTAGTGCTTGTGGAGCCCCTTTACCAGGGGAATGTCGGTTCTGTGGCCCGTGCCATGATGAATTTCGGATTCAGTGACCTTGTACTTGTGAATCCCTGTAAACTGGAAACAGAAGCGCGGGCAATGTCCTCGCATGCATGGGACCTGCTCCAGGGTGCTGCAGTTGTTGGATCCCTGGGAGAAGCAATCGATGGTGCGAGTGTTGTCATAGGGACCACCGGTATTTCAGGTGTGAGGTTTGACAGGCATCTCAGGATCCCTGCCTATTCTTCGCGGGAGGTGAAGGACCGCCTCTCGGGCAGCCAGGGCACCGTGGCAGTGCTCTTTGGCAGGGAGGATCACGGCTTTAACAGGGAGGAGCTGAAGATGTGTGATATGATCATGACGATCCCCACATCGGAAGTCTATCCGGTGATGAACATGTCACATGCGGTAGCTGTGGTCCTTTACGAGCTGAGCAATATAGAACATGGGGAGAACAGGCTTGCTGACGCTTTTGACGTTCACCTTTTCTATGATCACCTGTTCGAGCTTCTTGATGATATCCGGTATCCTCCACATAAAAAGGAGAAGACCAAACTCATGCTGAGGAGGATATTCGGAAGGGCCGGGTTGCTGGAGCGGGAAGTACAGACCCTGAGAGGTGTGGTCAGGCGCATCCAGCGCAACCTTGACAAAGACCAGCGACACTGAATTGTGTTTCGAAATATTCATATTACTTAAGGTCCATCTTGCATCGGCTTGGATTTATAAACATAATAGATTCTGTGTAAAATTCTGTGTAAAACATGACCGAAGGTAAGTGGGATGAAAAGTTCAGGACTTTTCTGAAAAAATATTATTGGGACAGCATTCTCCAGCTCGCGAACGATTATCCTGACCAGCGCAGCATTTACGTTGATTTCTCTGATCTGGAGATATTTGACAGGGAGCTTGCAGACGAGCTCCTGCTCCGCCCCGATGAGGTGCTGCCCTGTGCTGACAATGCGCTCCAGAGCATCGACCTGCCCATTGAGAAGTCAATGGACAGTGCAAAGGTCCGCTTCATCAGGATACCCAATAAGGTACCCAACAGGGACCTCAGAAGCAAGCACCTCCTGCAGCTCGTAGCTATCGAGGGCATGATACGCAAGGCAACGGAGGTCCGCCCCAAGATAGTGGATGCGGCATTCAAGTGCATGCGTTGCGAGCATGTTACAAAGATACCCCAGACAGAACTGAAGTTCGTGGAACCTCTGGAATGTGAGAACGATACATGCGGCAGGAAGGGGCCTTTCAAGCTGGAGATAAACGAGTCGGTCTTCATTGATGCCCAGAAACTGCAGGTCCAGGAGTCTCCCGAGAACCTCAAGGGAGGCACACAGCCCCAGAGCCTTGATGTGGACTCTGAGGATGACCTGGCAGGTATCGTCAAGCCTGGTGACCGTGTTATCATCAATGGGGTGCTTCGTTCACATCAGAGGACCACAAGGGAAGGAAAGTCCCCTTTCTACGACCTGGTGCTGCATGCCAACTCCATAGAGTACATGGACCAGGAGTTCGATGAACTGGAGATAACACCCGAGGATGAAGAGGAGATCCTGGCGCTGAGCCGTAATCCTGAGATATATAACAAGATCATAAAATCCATAGCGCCCTCCATCTATGGTTATGAGGATGTGAAGGAGGCCCTTTCACTGCAGCTTTTCTCCGGGGTGGCCAAACACCTGCCGGATGGGTCCAGGGTGCGCGGTGATATCCATATACTTTTCGTGGGTGATCCCGGTGTTGCAAAAAGTCAGATGCTGCGGTACATGGTAAAGCTCGCTCCCCGGGGTGTCTTCGCATCCGGTAAGAGTGCCTCCTCAAGCGGTCTGACCGCAGCGGCGGTAAAGGATGACCTGGGGGACGGCCGCTGGACGCTGGAAGCTGGTGCCCTTGTGATGGCCGATATGGGTATAGCTGCTATTGATGAAATGGACAAGATGAGCTCCGAGGATAAGAGTGCACTGCACGAGGCTATGGAGCAGCAGACCATCAGTGTCGCAAAGGCAGGCATTCTTGCCACCCTCAAATCCAGGTGTGCGCTGCTTGGTGCCGCAAACCCCAAGTACGGGCGTTTTGACAGGTACGAGGGCATAGCCCAGCAGATAAACATGCCGCCTGCGCTCATGTCCAGGTTCGACATGATCTTCGTGCTCCTTGACACTCCCGATGAGGAAATGGACTCCAAGATCGCAAAGCATATCCTCAAGTCACATTACGCCGGTGAGCTTTCCGAGCAGCGTAAGAACATCCCGGCAAGCAATGTCAGCCAGGAGCTTGTTGATGAGCATATGGAGGTCGTGAAGCCTGATATCGATCCCGAACTGCTGCGCAAGTATGTTGCATATTCCCGGAGGCACATCTATCCTATAATGGAGGATGCTGCGCGTGAGCACCTGGTCAAGTTCTATATGGACCTGCGTAAGATGGGTGAGGGCAAGGATTCCCCTGTTCCTGTGACAGCGCGTCAGCTGGAAGCCCTTGTAAGGCTTGCAGAGGCAAGTGCCAGGGTGAGGCTGAGCAATGTGGCCACCCTTGATGATGCAAGGAAGACGACCCGCATTGTCTATTCATGTCTCAAGCAGGTAGGTATCGATCCTGATACAGGTGCTCTGGACGTGGATATAATTGCCTCGGGTACCACCAAGAGCCAGAGGGATAAGATTAAAGTCATTAAGGAAATCATTAAAGCAGTGGGTGACAGGCATCCCGGAGGGAAGGCACCCCTGGAGGAAGTCTTTGCTGAAGCGCAGGCACAGCAGATCGACCGTCAGCATGCAGAGGAGCTTATAGCGAAGATGAGGCGCTCCGGGGACCTGCTGAAGCCTGATAACGACCACATAAAAGTAGTATGATTGATGTGATTCTATGTATCTTAAGATCCACAAGGCCGGAGAAAGCGTTATTGTTGCAGTATGCGACAGGGAACTGCTTGGAAAGAGCCTTAGAGAGGGAAATATCAACGTGACGATATCCGAGGAATTCTATAAAGGGGACCTCGTATCGGAAGATGATGTAATGGCGGTCATTACCAAAGCAGGCAATGTCAATCTCTTTGGCGATAAGGTCGTATCCTGCGCTGTCAAATGCGGTGTTGTGGATCCTTCGAGCGTGAAGATTATCGACGGTGTGGCGCATGCCCAGGTATTCAGAATATAGACGTGCTGTGAGGCTGGTTTATGAGCGATGCAGAGAATAGGAGCGATACTGTTCCTTTAAAGACCTATGACGGGAATGAGCTTATAGCTAAAGTGATCGAAAAACACAGAAAGATGTTAGGTGATTACGGAGTGCAGTTCAGCGAGATCGATGGCAGGGTCCGTTCAGCAAATGAAAGGATCACATCCTCCAAGGAGAAAAAGGAGCATGTTGCCACCAGGACCGAAGTACTGACTGAGAAGAGACAGCTATTCTATCATCAGGCCGAGAAGATGCTTGAGGAAATGGGATCATCATACGGCAACGATCCTGCTGCCCAGAAGGAGCTGAAACTTGTTGCAGAGGAATTCCCCAAACTGAAAAGCACTCTCTCCCCTGAGGAAGAAAGAAAGCATGTAGATCTTATCTTTGCCAATATTTCCGCAGTGCACTCAAATCTTACAAAGGCCCGTGCTGCTGTAGATTCCTTCAAGGCGAGGATAAATGAGGCCATGGACGCAAATGCTGAACTTGCCTCCCTGAAGAACCCGGAAGAGAATCCGGACCAGGCTTTGGAAGATGCTGAAAAGGAACTTGGTGAACTTGAGCAGAAACACAAATGGCTTGAGAACCGGATCAACAGCCACAGGGAAGCTCTTGCCTACTGGGAGAGGATGTCTGTGAGTGCTGCAGGTGAAGCAGAGGTGAAATCATGACCGACATCTCATCAATGACAGAAAAAGAGCTCAAGAGCAAGGCGGACGAGCTCCGCACCCAGATAGGGCATCTTGACCGTGAACTGAAATCCATCTACAAGCAGTTGAAGCTCCACCGTACCAATATGGATGACATGAAGGCCAAGCGCGATGAGCTTAACTCAAAAGTGAAGGAGCTTGTTGCAAAGGCACGCGATGCAAAGTCCAGGAGGGATTCCCTTAACGCCAGGATATCCTCACTCAAGGCTTCCAGGAATGAGGTAGAGGACAAGAAGCGCCAGTGCTCAGGCGAGATATCCGAGCTCAAGAGCAAGCGTGACAGCCTGAACAGTCTCTCAAAGGGCAGTGTGGAAACGCTTTCAAAGGCTTATTTTGCCGATCTGGACACTTTCTTCAATGCAGATATCCCTCTCAAGCATGAGATGGACCTCTTTGACAGGCTCGTTGCAATGAAAGAACGCCTTGATGCGGCTTTTGATGCCAATGAGGTCCATAAGAAACTCGTTGAGGCCTACGAAAGTTCGAAGGACGTCTTTGCATCCAGGGAAGATCTCGGAGGCGAGATACACGAGCTTGCAGAGCAGTCTCAGAAGTATCATCTTGAGATGATCGATCTCTACAAGCAGGTGGATGAACTGCGCAAACAGGCTGATCTTGCGCACTCTGAAATAACATCAAAGATCGCTGTCACTGCACCTCTGAGGGAAAGGATAGACCCGATCAAGGCCAGGATGGCTCAGCTCAGGGAAGAGCTTGGCGTCTACCTCGGAAAACTGGAGGACATCCATCTTGAGAAGGATGAGAAAAAGCAGGAAGAACATCTCGTGGTAGCAAAAGAGAAACTTGACAAGAATGCAAGACTGAGCCTTGAAGACCTCAAGGTGCTGATGGAAAAGGGTAACCTTAAGTTCTAAACCCTTTTCTTCCTTCTTTTAGGATAATCTCCTATCTTTTCCTGTGAATGGCAAGTCCGGTCAGTCCGACCAAAATGATTGTGGCAAGTGCCTGAAACATACCAAATCCGGGCACGGGCAAGATATTGTCGTTACTGCTGTTTGTCTGGGAACCGTTGCTTCCGTCCTGCTCCTCCTGCCCGTCCGGGATTTCCGGTGCAGGAAGCTGCGGATCAAGATACTGGTATACAGGGGTGAATGTGACCAGTTCTCCGCTGGGGCTCGAATAGACAGTATCAAGGGTGATGTTGAGGATCTCCGTATCACGGGAGTACACAAGAGTGTCCCTTTCCCGGAATATGCCTTCCCTGAGGATCCTTCCATCCAGTGACAGCTCCAGCCAGACCTCATTGGTTCCCGGATTGACGCTTTTAACTGTAAGGACATATCCCTGGTCAAATGCCCATGCTTCTCCTGTGGTGAGGAAGATACCTTCCCCATCCATCAGGACAGTATCCTGGGCCGCTGATGTGATGGGTAGGCTGCATATCAGGACCAATGCTAACACGAGTTTCGCTACTGCCGGCCTGTACCTTAAAAGCAGCGCTAGTTCACGTCTTAGCATACCTGCAACGCCCGGCAATGATCTCTTCTCTCGTATTGTTCTTTGTTTTTACAAGGAGTGCTCCTTTGTCAGTGACACCCACAGCCTTACCCTCAATGATCTTCACAGGCGTGGTGACGGTCACTTCCTTTCCTATTGTGTCGGAAAGGGATATCCATTCACTGACAATGTTCGAGAACTGCTGGGTCTTGAACTTAATGTACTGTTGTTCGAGCTCATAGAGCAGGTCCTTGATAAGCTCTATCCTGTTGACCGGCTTACCTAGCTCTGCCTCAAGGCTCGTGGAACTTTCTTTGACGTCCTCTCTGAAATCCTTCATCCTGACATTTGCATTGATACCTATTCCCAGTACCAGGTAGTCAACTTTCTCGACCTCGGCATCCACCTCGGTAAGTATGCCGCAGACCTTCTTCCCGTTGATGAGCACATCATTGGGCCACTTTATCCGGGCGTCGACCCCAAACCTTCTCAGCGACTTGGCAACAGCCAGGCCTGCAACCAGTGTGATCCTGGGGGCGTATTCAAGAGGGATGGAGGGCTTAAGGATCAGTGAGAACCAGATCCCTCCAAGGGTGGACTGCCATTCGCTGCCCAGGCGGCCACGGCCTTTTTTCTGGGTCTCTGCAATAACCATTGTCCCCTCGGGATATCTGTTAGCGATATCCTTAGCAATGCTGTTCGTGGATTCGATCTCGTCGTAATACACGATCTCTCTCCCGAAGAGACTTGTCTCAAGCCCTATCTTTATCTGTTCCGGGTATAGCATGTCAGGAGAGGATATCAGGGTATATCCTATCTTTGGGGAGGACTGGATATCATATCCCTCCTTTCGGATATCCCGGACATACTTCCAGACCATTGCCCTTGTTATCCCGAGTTTTGCCCCGATCTCCTGCCCTGATACTGCCTTGTTCCCTGCAGTTTTAAGTATCCTGATTATTTCGGTCTTATTGTCACTCACAGATACTCACCAGTGAATATTTGTTCTCTATTATATATTATACTCACAGGTTTAATTATTTTATCTGCTTCTGGGCGTTGCTCATGTATGAGCCCACAGCCGCAGTGATGGCAGCGATCTTCTGCTCCTTGTTCTCGAGCGCGGAAGCCAGAGTTGCTCCTTTTGCTGAGTCTTCAATAACTACCTGTTTCACATCCTCAATGATCTTGTAGTCGTCAATGAAGTGTGTCGTAAGTCTGCCTTCCCTGAACACCGGGTTGCGTAATACGGCCTTATGGAAGGGGATATTCGTGGTCACACCAACAACTACATATTCATAGAGTGCGCGCTTCATGCGGTCTATTGCTTCTTCTCTTGTCTGGCCCCATGCGGACAGTTTCGAGATCATGGAATCATAATACGGGGATATCGTATACCCCATATGCACTCCGCTGTCCACGCGTATTCCCGGTCCTCCGGCTGAGCGGTATCTTCTGATCTTACCCGGGGACGGCGCAAAGTCATTGAGTGGGTCTTCTGCGTTGATGCGGCACTCTATAGCCCATCCGCGTATGGATATATCTTCCTGTTTGATCGACAGTTCCTCTCCGCATGCAATGCGCAACTGCTGTTTGGCTAGGTCTATGCCTGTTATCATTTCGGTTATAGTGTGCTCGACCTGCAGCCTTGTGTTCATTTCCAGGAAATAGAAGTTACCTTTGGAATAAAGGAACTCGACGGTTCCCGCATTCTCATAACCGATTGCCTTTGCCGCCCTGACCGCAGTCTCTCCCATCTCCTTGCGCAGTTCGGGGGTCATAACAGGGGACGGAGCCTCCTCGATAAGTTTCTGGTGCCTGCGCTGGATAGAGCACTCCCTTTCCATCACGTAGACCGCATTCCCATACTTGTCAGCCAGTATCTGGAACTCGATGTGCCTGGGCTCTTCAACGTATTTCTCAATGAATACCGTAGGGTCCCCGAAGGCAGACGCCGCCACAGAATGGATGGACTGAAGGGCATGCCTGAAGCCTTCTCTGGAATGGACGATCTTCATGCCTATGCCGCCGCCTCCGGCGGATGCCTTGATTATGACAGGGTATCCTATGGAGTTAGCTATCTCGATGGCTTCTTCCTCGCTGGCGACAGCCTTGTTGGTTCCGGGAACCACGGGAACGCCTGCATTGACCATGGCATTCCTGGCGGCTATCTTGCTTCCCATCTGCTCAATGGCATGGCTGGAGGGCCCGATAAACACAATGCCTGCATCTTCACACTTTTTGGCAAATGTGCTGTTCTCCGAAAGGAAACCATAGCCCGGGTGTATGCCGTCAGCCCCGCATTCAAGGGCGACCTGTATTATCTTGTCCATATTCAGGTAACTCTGGCTTGAAGGCGCAGGACCTATGTAGTATGCTTCATCTGCGTATTTTGCAAAGAGGGCATTCCTGTCCGCTTCCGAATAAACAGCTACGGTGGGAACTCCCAGTTCCCTGCAGGCACGCATGGCGCGGATGGCTATCTCACCACGGTTTGCAACAAGTACTTTCTTGAACATGTGCACTCTCCGTTACTCTATGCACATAATGACATGGCCGGAGCTGACCGCATCACCCTCAGCGATGAATATCTCTTTGACGATGCCGCTGTGAGGTGCATGTATGGCGTTCTCCATCTTCATGGCCTCGATGACGCATACGATATCGCCTTCACTGATGTTATCCCCCACATCGACCTTCACGGACAGTATCATTCCCTGCATGTGGCTTGTAACTGCCCCGGGCAGTGATGCAGCATCCGGTTTGAACGCTGCCTCGGAAACACTTACCGCTCCTCCAACAGGATTGACCCTGACATTGAACATTTCGCCGTCAACTTCCACCTTGAACTCAGTGGGAACGAATGTGACCTTGGAGTCAGATGCACATGGATGCTGCTGCGTTTTCACAGGCACAAGCTCCTCTTCCTTTACCTCTCCCTTGAGGAAAGCAGGTGCTATCGCTGGATAGAGTATGTATGTGAGTATATCCTCTTCCTTCTTTATCAGGCCCATCTTCTCAGCCTCGGCCTTCATCTTCTCATACTCGGGCTCAATAAGGTCTGCCGGCCTGCATGATATCGGTTCTTCATTACCGATTATCTTCCCTACTATAGCATCATCTATATTCTGTGGAGGCCTTCCGTAAAGTCCGCGCACGTAATCCTTTACCTCCTTCGGGATTACCTTGTACCTTTCCCCCATCAGGACATTGAGGACAGCCTGTGTTCCTACTATCTGGCTGGTGGGTGTCACAAGGGGCGGATAGCCCAGGTCAGCCCTCACCTTTGGCATCTCCTCAAGCACGTCCTTGTATTTATCCAGTGCATTCTGCTCCTGGAGCTGGGATACAAGGTTTGAGAGCATGCCTCCGGGAATCTGGTAAAGCAGCACGTTGGTGTCTATCTGCTCTGAGATCGGGTTGAGGATACATCTGTACTCTTCCTTCAGGTCCTTGAAATAAGCAGAGATCTCGGAGATAAGCTCCAGGTCCAGTCCGGTGGCGCGCCTCGTCTCGGCAAGTGAGGCAATGATGGATTCGGTAGGTGGCTGTGAGGTTCCCCATGCAAAGGGTGAAAGTGCCGTGTCCAGGATGTCAACACCGGCCCTGCAGGCTGCCATATAGCTCATAGGCGCCATACCTGAGGTACAATGGCTGTGCAGGTCCACAGGCAGGTTGACCTCGGCCTTGAGGGCTTTCACGAGGTCATAGGCCTGCTGGGGAGATATAAGTCCTGCCATATCCTTTATACAAATGGAATCACACTCAAGTTCCGCAAGTCCTTTTGCAAGCTCGACGTACTTCTCTATGGTGTGCACGGGGCTGATGGTATAGCATATGGTTCCCTGCACATGGGCGCCTTCCTTCTTGGCGACTATAATGGCCTTTTCCATGTTGCGGATATCGTTAACGGCGTCAAAGACCCTGAATATATCGATACCGTTCTCATAGGCCTTTTTCACAAACTTCTCGACAACATCATCCGAATAGTGCCTGTAGCCAACAAGGTTCTGCCCGCGCAGAAGCATCTGGGCAGGTGTGTTCTTCATATGCTTTTTCAGCTCTCTCAATCGCTCCCAGGGATCTTCATTAAGATATCTGATGGAACTGTCAAATGTTGCACCGCCCCACATCTCAAGTGAAAAGTATCCAACTTCGTCCAGCTTGTCGACAACTGGCAGCATGCTGCGGGTGCGCATGCGGGTGGCTATGAGGGATTGATGCGCATCTCGAAGAATGGTTTCTGTGATTTTTACTTTCATGTAAATCCTCCAGGAACATATATTATAGTATCAGTGCGAATACTAGGTCAGGAAGTCATATGGTACCTGATCTCAGATGAATTTCTATTATATATATCATGTTCTTTTATGTAGTTTCTGGTATACAATGCGTTAAATCCTTAACATTTCCTGAGCCAGCATTAGATTTCATGCAGTAATATATTTTTCAGATCGGTTTACATTATGTGTGCCTATTTTGATCTCTACGTATGTTTGATAGTGCTTAAAAGGCCTGCACAGTTCTGTTCATTTTGAGAAATGTATTGGCTCTGTAGAAATGCTCATGAATAACACATAACGCCAACATTAACCACAGAGATCCATATATTTTAAGTAATCCTCTGTGAGCTCCGTGTTCTCTGTGGTTGGTATTATGCATGCTGCATGAGCATTCATACAGAGCCAG
>JASKKT010000052.1 GCA_030154025.1 Methanolobus sp. | reverse complement strand
ATGTCATCTGGAAATACACACGCCCGCAGGTGAACTGGCTGGAGCGAAAAGGCTACCTCAAAGGCTAATCCCTATGAAAAAAGAAGTAACCAGGAAAGTGGAGCGAATCGACACCCAGGTCGATGAGATGCGGGTAAGGCGTAAGGACAGCAATGCACTTAAAGTGATCGAGAATGTGTTCGACGATGCCACCCTCAAGACCCTTTACACTATTTCCAACAAAGGAATAATAAAAGCTCTGGGGGGGTCCATCAGCACCGGGAAAGAAGCAAATGTATTCCTTGCTGAAGGAGAGGACAGGAAGCTGGCAGTAAAAATATACAGGATATCCTCAAGCACGTTCAACTCAATGGAAGAATATATACTGGGAGACCCCAGGTTCCGCAATGTCAGACATTCCAAGCGCGATATCATTTTCGCCTGGACAAAGAAAGAGCATCGCAATCTTGAACGTGCTATAGAGGCAGGAGTAAAGGTACCCGTCCCCATCATCTCCGAACGCAATGTACTTGTTATGGAATTCATGGGAGAGGGCGAAAGATCATATCCTCAATTAAAAGAGGCAGGCGTTAATAGAGAAAACGCCAGGGCTTTTTTTGATACGATCAGTAAGTACATAGAATTGCTTTACATAAAAGCCAACCTCGTACATGGGGACCTGAGCGAATACAACATCCTCGTTAACCCAGACACAGAAGAGCCCATATTCATAGACATGGGACAATCGGTCACTCTTGAACACCCCAAGGCGCAGGAGTTCCTGCGGAGGGATATCGAGAACATAGCACGCTATTTTAAGAAATATGGGATCGATGCCGAACCCGAAAAGCTCTATTCGACCATTCGTGACATAAAAGAGAAGGGTCAATAGTACAATAGAGCATTATAACATATATGGTAGATTCATTATGACACACGTTAAAGTTCCTAAGGACAGAATTGGCGCCATTATCGGCCCAAAGGGCAGTGTTAAACAGCTCATTGAGAGCAAATCCGGTGCTGAGCTTGATATCGACAGCGAGAACGGAGTGGTGGAAATTATCCCGGGAGAGGAGCCAGTGGGAGCAATGAGGGCAACGGAGGTAGTGAATGCCATTGCAAGAGGATTCAATCCTGAAAAGACCATAGGCATGCTCGATGACGACCTCCTCATGCTTGAAGTGATAGACCTCTCAAAGATCACCGACAGCCAGAAAGACCTTCTCCGCCTGAAGGGCCGTATCATCGGCAAAGGAGGAAAGACAAGAGAGATCACGGAAAGGCTTATCGGAGTCAAGATATCAGTCTACGGCAAGACCGTGAGCATTATAGGCGGGCCAGAGCAGAACCAGATAGCAAGGACATCCATAGAGATGCTGATCAACGGGGCATCTCACGGCAGCGTATACAGTTTCCTGGAAAAGAAGAGACAGGAACTAATCCAGTCCCGGATGGACTATTACTGAGAAGACAGTTACATCACAGGAAAAATATTTAAATCAGTCGGGATGATATAATAACGGTGCGCACATGAGAGGCTATCTTACCAGGTCCGAAATAAAGATGTATGCAATCTTTGTACTGATACTGCTGCCCGTTGCAGTCCTGTGTTACAACCAAAGCCTGTCCATCGGAAGCATATCATCCTTCTGGCTGATGGCCATACTTGTTCTGATGCTTGCAGGGTCTTTCATAGAGATACCTGTCGCAACCATGCGTTCAATGAAGAACGAGCAGCTTTCCAGGTTCGCACCCATGATGGAAGAGATATATGCCGTCCCACTCGTAAAAGAGCTCAGCACCGGGAAAGAGCGGGTTTTTGACACCACTGTCACACTCAACCTGGGAGGCTTTGTGGTCCCTGCGATAGCCATGATCTACCTTATGTTCACACAGCCGGATGTGACGGCTCTTGAGATCATGCTGATAATCATAGTCGCAGTCACGCTCCTGTCCAGCATCGTCAACGGTGTCGGGATCGTGGTTCCGGAATACATAGGAATGCTGCCCATCCCCTTTGCACTATTGGTAGCACCTCAGGAAGCGGCATCAATAACATTCATTGCAGGGATGGCAGGAATACTTCTTGGCCTCATTGCCCTCACAGTGACCTTCAATAAAGAAAAGTACGGCAGTGCCTACCTGAACATAGGCGGTGCCGGAAGTTTTAAGGCCATCTATATGACAGCTCTTATAGCAAGCCTGCTCTCATACTTCACCTGAAGAGGAGGAAACCGTCCTCTCAGCCCTGCGTTTCTCCATTTTTGCCTGCAGTACAGTTGGCGGCAGGTTCAATGCACGGTATTTTGCTATGCCCGAATTAGTGAATCTGAACGGCTGTGGTGTATGATCGACACGTGTAGCCCTCATTTTCTGCACAGCCATGACCGGCATAGGAGTTGTGTCAATATCATTGGTCTGGATGAAGTCCAGGAAGATGACGCCATCCCCAAGGAAATCGAAATCGTCGAACTGCTTCTTTTCTATACCATGGGTCTTCTCAGTTATAAGCAGAGAGGTGATCATATTCTTTTTAAGAAGCCTGTGAAGTCCTCTCCATGCAGTTGAAGTTCTGAAATCACCCGGTGCGGTGAAAACGTTCAGCGAGTCAAAGACAACCCTGTCAGGCTTGTGTGAATCGATGATCTCTATCATTTCTTCTGATGTCAGCATGGAGATACCGAATATCTCAAGGTAGCCATCGTCAATGAACTTCCCGACGTCCCAGCCAAACCTGGTAAAGTGTTGCACCAGTTGCTGGGCTCTTTCCTCAAAAGAGAAAAAGATGCATCTTTCCCCATTCTTCACACCTTCCATCAGGTACTGCATCGAAAAGGTTGTCTTCCCTGTACCGGGAGGACCTGTGACAATAACAGCAAATCCTTTAGGGAAGCCACCCTCAAGGAAATCATCGAGCCCGGGAATGCCGGTGCTTATACGCTTGATGATCCTGTCAATGTTCTGGGTATCCAGTTTAGCTTTGAAGCGGGTAGCATCAAGGTTCAGAAGTGCTTTTTCAAGCACTACGTTCTTTGCGCCAAGTTCTTTTTCATACCTATCAAGGACTTTGATAGCATCAGCACTTAATGTAGTATGAATGGGGAATTTTGTTTTCATCACACCACCATGTACATAATAACGCATTATATATTTAAAATGTTATGCTTATACCTACATAATTAAATTATTATGTTCATATGTCATCGTCGACATCGCCACTTTCATCGTCTTCATCAACTGTCACAAGACCCCTTCCCGGAAGGAAGTTCCCCCTACCACGGCTTGCAACGATCTCCCCATCCCAGACAATTTCTCCCCTTGCAATAGTGTACTCAGGGAATATGCCCTCCATGCCTTCATAAGGTGTCCAGCCTGCCTTACTGTGAAGAAGATTGCCCTTTATCGTACTTGACTGTCTCGTATCCACGATCACCAGGTCTGCATCATACCCTTCGGCAAAAGTACCCTTTGAGTAACGATCAAAGCCAAATATACGGGCAGGATTCCTGCTTGTGACGTCGATCATCCTTTCCAGTGGCAGAAGGTTCCTCTTTACAGCCACCAGCATCAAAGGCAGCAGTGTCTCGACACCCGGAACACCTGATGGCGCTTTCTTGATGTCAGTCTCCTTCTCAGCCTCCGTATGAGGAGCGTGGTCGGATGCCACCATATCAATTGTACCATCATTGAGCGCGTTCATCAGTGCCTTCACATCATGCCTGCCCCTCAGGGGGGGATTCATCTTCCCGAAAGTGCCAAGACGGTCCCAGTCCCCGGTGGAGAGGAACAGATGATGAGGAGTAACCTCCGAAGTTATCCCTAAAGGAGAAGACATACCCTGAGCAACATACTTTTCCTTCCTCAAGAGGCCCACGGTCTCCAGGGCGCTTATATGACAGAAATGCGCCCTGGTCCGGTTCTTTTTCACAAGCTTAATTGCCTTCTCAACAGCAAGCGCTTCACACAGGTTGGGCCTGGCCCTGGAGTGTGACTGCGGCGAGAAGTCGCTTTTCAGGTGAGCTTCACACTCCAGCCTCGTTGCCTCGTCCTCTGCATGAATACATGCAAGAGCGTCAAGACCGGCAATGGCGGACAATGCCTCATCAAGGGTTTGCTCACTGATGTTCAGTTCGCCCGTGGACTGGGCCATGAATATCTCACCAAAAGCAAAGGCTCCGAGTTCCCATAATTCCGCAAGTTTCTCAATATTCCCTGTCACTCCTCCATATATCCCGAAATCGATGATCGATTTGCGCTTAGCCAGCTTGAGTTTCTCCTTAAAGGATCTCCTGTTAATGGTAGGAGGGATAGTGTTGGGATGCTCAAGGACCGTTGTAATGCCTCCAGCAGCCGCGGAACAGGAGCCTGTATACCAGTCCTCCTTCTGCGTCAGTCCGGGTTCCCGGAAATGCACATGTACATCAATACCTGCAGGCAGGGTCAGGCACCCACCTGCATCTATTACCTGGTCCAGTCTCTGGAGATCGATCTGCTTTCCGATCTTTGCGATCTTGCCGTTGCGGATAAGTACATCGGCCGGCTGAAGATAATTATTGAAGAAAACTCTTGTGTCTTTAATCAGAATATCAGGCATAACACCATTTATATTCTTCAGTATATATGCATGTTCTGATAGGTTCCATGTCCCGGAACTTAAAAATTTCCAATCCTGTAAATTGCGATATATAGATACATATAGGCTAAATATCGCATATATATCTACTATATATTTACTGGCATATGCCTTGCAATATATATAGTAAATACATAAGCATTATGTATCCGACCCGTGTAGGTTTACTGACAACTGAACAAAATATAGGGAAAGTAAACTGAAAGGTGAATTACCAAATGTCTAAAGGAATGTTAAAGATCATTTCTGTCTTTTCGATAGTATCACTGCTCATGGTGTTAGTTTTCATGGGCATCGGATGTACGGACCAGGGAACAAGCAATGACACTGCAGGGGCCCAGGATGGAAGTCCTTCCGCTATAACTGTGAAGGGTTCCGACACAGTATTACCTCTCTCCCAGGCAGAGGCTGAGGACTTCATGATGGAGAACCAGAACGTGAGAGTGTCAGTCATTGGAGGAGGTTCAGGAGTTGGATTTACCGCTCTCATTGACGGAGAGGTCCCGATAGCAATGGCATCAAGGGAGATTAAGGATTCAGAGATACAGAAGGCTCAACAGAGAGGAGTTAACCCTGTACAGCACACGATAGCATGGGATGGGATCGCAGTCGTGGTCAATCCGGACAACCCGGTCTCACAGCTGACCTATGAGCAGCTCCAAGGAATATATGACGGTAACATCAGCAACTGGAAAGAAGTTGGAGGAGAAGATCGTCCAATAGCAGTCATCACCCGTGACAGCAGCTCCGGCACTTATGAGTACTTCAAGGAAGAGATACTTGTGGACAGGGAATACCGGCCTGACGCACTGGCACAACCGGCTACAGGAGGAATAGTCCAGGAAGTATCCAGGAACAAAGGAGCTATCGGCTATATAGGCTTCGCATACCTCGATGAGAGCGTAAAGGCAGTCACACTTGACGGAGGAGAAGGCTTCGTGGAAGCAACTGAAGAGAACATCCTCAACGGAGACTATCCCCTCTCAAGGCCGCTCTACTATTATACGAACGGTGAGCCACAGGGAGCAGTCAAGGAATTCATAGACTTTGTCCTGAGTCCCACTGGCCAGGCAATAGTTTCCGAGATCGGATACTTCCCTGCAGCCAACTGAGGTACCATAAGCTGAATTTACAGACAAGGATAGCAGATGTTCAAGAGAAATGAAATGGAAAAGGGAGTCGAGTCACTCCTCTTTATTTCAGCTGTAGCAGCAGTACTTGCCCTTTTCCTTCTCTGTTTATTTTTATTCAGGGATGGAATCCTGCTTTTTAAAGATTATCCCCTCACTGGTTTCCTGACCGAGAAGAGCTGGTACCCCACATCCTTAGATCCGCGCTTCGGACTTCAGCCCTTACTGTTTGGTTCAATCCTGGTTACAGTGGGAGCGATCTTTTTTGCAGTCCCTCTCGGAATAGCAGCAGCAATATACATATCCGAACTGGCCAGCCCCAGGGTTGCAGGTATACTGAAACCTTTAACAGAGATACTTGCAGGCATTCCTTCAGTGGTTTTCGGATTCTTCGGCCTTGTAGTGCTTGTCCCCGTAATCCAGGAGGCTCTTGACCTGAGCACCGGGCAGACCGCGCTTACAGGATCTGTAATGCTTGGAGTAATGGCATTGCCCACGATCATTTCCATATCAGAGGATGCCATCAGTTCTGTTCCAAGGTCCATAAAGGAAGGTTCTCTTGCCCTGGGGTCCACAAGATGGCAGACCATCCACAAGGTAACAGTCCCCGCAGCACTTTCAGGAATATCGGCTGCAGTAATGCTTGGGATCGGACGTGCCATAGGTGAGACAATGACAGTTATGATGGTCACAGGGAACACAGCCATTATACCGGGTTTCCCTTCAGGGCTTTTCGAGCCTGTCAGGACGATGACAGCCACCATTGCACTTGAAATGGGCGAGGTCCCTCAGGGAAGCGAACATTTCCACGCACTCTTTGCAGTCGGATCAGTGCTCTTCATAACCACATTCATAATCAACATCGCAGCCGGCCATATAAAGAACAGGTACAGGTTCAGATTGTGATCATCATGCTCCCAAATGCAAAGATCAATGAGAAGATAGCTTTCACCCTCCTGCGGATGGCCATGGGACTTGTAGTGCTTTTTGTATTTATCATCCTGTATTACATCATCTCCAACGGATATAGCGTGATCAGCCTCGAATTCCTGACGAGCATGCCAGCAAAGAGAATGACAGCAGGCGGCATATACCCTGCAATTGTGGGAACCATTTACCTGATAATAGGCTCTATGGCAGTTGCTCTTCCCCTTGGAATCCTTGCAGCCATATACCTGAACGAGTATGCAAGACCTGGAAAGGTCACATGGACCATCGAGATGGCCATCAGCAACCTTGCCGGAACACCCTCCGTAGTGTTTGGCCTGTTCGGGCTTGCCATGTTTGTAAAGTACATGGGGTTCGGGCCATCCCTGTTGGCAGCCTCCCTTACACTGGCACTGCTCATCCTGCCGGTGATAATAAGGGCAAGCCAGGAGGCACTCATCACAGTCCCCAAGGAGTACCGTGAAGCTTCACTTGCCCTGGGTGTGACGAAATGGCAGACCATCTACAGGGTCGTACTTCCCTCTGCGATCCCGGGCATGGTGACAGGAGCCGTATTAAGCGTGGGCAGGGTTGCCGGAGAGACGGCGCCGATACTGCTCACAGGCGCTGCATACTTCCTGCCAAGACTGCCGGACTCTGTGTTCTCGCAGTTCATGGCGCTGCCTTACCACCTGTTCGTGCTCGCCACTGCAGGCACCAATATAGCGCAGACAAGGCCCATCCAGTATGGTACTGCACTGATACTTCTTATCATAGTACTAGGAGTGAACGCTTTTGCCATCGCCATACGCAACCATTACAGGAAGAAAATGCACAGGTAAACATAATATTCCGTAACTCGGACAAAATGAAAATAATTATCAAACTATCCAGAGGTAACATTTGTGACAGATGATTTTGCAAACGGTACAGAGATAGAGGTCAGAGGGCTCAACCTCTGGTACGGTACAAACCATGCCTTGCATGACATATCTATTGACATACCGAAGAACAGTGTAACAGCCTTCATCGGGCCTTCAGGCTGCGGTAAATCCACATTCCTGAGATGTCTCAACCGGATGAACGACCTTATCCCAAACTGCAGGATAGAAGGTAATGTTAATATCAACGGAGAGGACATCTACAGCAAGGGAGTGGATGTTGTAGACTTGAGAAAAAAGGTGGGAATGGTATTCCAGAAACCCAATCCTTTCCCTATGTCAATACATGACAATGTTGCATACGGGCCCCGCATACATGGCGCTCCCAGGAAAGAGATAGAAGGGATAGTCGAATATGCACTCAGGTCCGGTGCTCTCTGGGACGAGGTTTCAGGAAGGCTGAATACTTCAGCCCTGGACCTTAGCGGAGGACAACAGCAAAGACTGTGCATCGCAAGGACCCTTGCAGTTAAACCTGAGGTCATACTCTTTGACGAACCGTGCAGTGCACTTGATCCTATATCCACGAGCAAGATAGAGGACCTTATACTGGAGCTTAAAAAACAGTACACTATAGTAATAGTTACCCATAATATGCAACAGGCTGCCAGGATATCCGATTATACGGCGTTCTTCCTCCTTGGTGACCTGATAGAGTTCGGAAGAACGGAGCAGATATTCGAGAGCCCACAGAGGAAAGAAACTGAAGACTATATTACAGGAAGGTTTGGGTGAAGTATGACACGTACACACTACCAGCATAGTCTGGACGTTCTCAAAAAGAACGTGATCGAAATGGGAGAGAAGTCATATGGGCTGATCGCAGATTCCATGAGGGCATTAGGTTCGAGGGACATCGGGCTTGCAGAGAAGGTCATCGGAGGCGATAAGGAGATCGATGATTACGACCTGAGGATAGAAAAGTGTGTTTCCCAGCTTATCGCACGTGAGAGCCCTACAGCCGGAGACATGAGATTTGTAACATCCTGTTTCAAGATATCACTTGACTTGGAAAGAATGAGCGATAATGCGGTGGATATTGCCAAGGGGACCAGATGTCTTGAGGAAGGACATACACAACCTCCGGAAAACATCTTCAGGATGGCAGAACTGGGGCAGGAAATGCTCAGGCAATCCATGAAGGCTTTTGAAACACTGGACGAGAAACTCGCCAGAGCAACGGCTAAGGAAGACGACAAGATGGACAGGCTCTTCTATGAGACACAGAGGGAGCTTATCGAGATGATGAGTGATGACAGGTCCATGATAAACAATGCCTCCTACCTGTTGTTTGTGATACGCTACCTGGAGCGCATAGGTGACCATGCATGCAATATCTGCGAGAGCGTAGTCTACATGGCCTCAGGCGAAAGAGTGGACCTGAATTAGAGTACACGGATCATGTAAAAAAAGGGAAGTGATGCAAAGCTTAGAAATCGAACAGAGAGCTCTGCGACTTCGTAGAAGGAGGAATGCCTGAAGGCTTTTCCTCTCTTTTCTTCCGGTTGTTCACGGCCGGTTCCTTTGGTTTGTCCGAGAAATCGAACAGGCCTTTTTGTTTGGAGTCATAATCGAGGTTGGAAATGTCCACACCAAAAGCGTCCAGTATCCTCTCAACAGGCGGAAGCACCTGTTTCTTGATATAGTAATCCACGTCGATAGGTATGTTGTGCTCCCTGACATATTCAGGGTCTTCTGCACGGTTGACGAAAAGATCCTTGCCTGCAACTATGACAAAGGGAATACGCTCACCGACAGCTGGTGGGGCACCTGTCCGCTCCTCAATCTTTTCAACAACAGTGAGATGCGGCTGCTTGTTCTTATAGCGGGAAGCATTCTTCGAGAACATGCGCGTCATGGTAAGGTCGTCTATTATATCCTTGTCCTTGCGGACATCGATATTCCTCACGCGGTCCACCACCTGGCGTACATGGGAAACTGCCGCCTCAACATTACCTTCCTTGAGGATCAGCTCCAGGACACGGTTAAGCGTCTTGGATGTAAGCTCACACCAGTCCCTCCGGACAGTTTCCATGCCTTTGACCTTGATGGAGTCCTTCCATTCATTGCCTGCACGTTCAAAGACCCATATTGCATATCTTTTCTTGGCAAGGAAGATGCCCCTCCTTGCTATGGATTCGAACTCAAGCTCCATGGGGTCAGGCAGTGAGGCAGAAACCGTATCTGCGATCCTGCTGCCCACAAGACCTGCGTCATCAAGGGATATGGGAGTCTTTGAGGTGCACTGGACAAAAACACTGTCCGTATCCCCATAAACAACTGAAAGTGAAACTGTCCTGTCGCTTGCCTGCGGAGTGTCCACTTCCTCTGTGAAGAGAACCTTGCTGTCCCTCAATACGACCTTGTTGATCTGGCCATTGACGATGGCTCGTGTGTTAGTGATGTTCTCCCTGCCGAAGCTTGTAACTGCATTGGCAAGAGGAAGACTGTAAAGCCTTGCTCTTGTGTAACCTGAATATCCATAGAAACTGTTAAGCAGGATCTTCAGTGCAAGCTGGGTTGCATCGAGCACACGATGCTCTTCCTCACTGGAGGCATTTTTCATGCGCCTCTTGGTCTCTATCCTCCGGTTCAGGAGATTCTCCAGTATAGCTGGCATGACGCCCTTGAAAGTTTCCGCGGATACAAATTCCCCTCCGGAGGGGGGCTTTATGGTCTCGCCCGGGGGGCGGTCTTTTTCCACCACAGTGGTATAGCAGAGATTATGCGCCATCATTATGGTCGGATAAAGTGACTTGTAGTCCATTATAATGATGTTCTCGATAAGCCCCTTCTTTGGCTCAAGGACCTCACCGCCTTTGAGACCTTCACTGCTAAGGTTCCTGAAGCCGACCTCATCATCGGAGGGCTTGGGAGGGATTACGCGATCCCGTTTGCCATATTCCCTGAGCAGCAGGTTATCCACCATGGATGTCTGCCCGCCGTCGACAACTTCCTGCAGCAGGGAGCCGCTTACCTGGGACACCGCAATATACTTGTCCAGGAGCCTGAGCCTCATGAACAGTTCCAGGGCAAGCTCGGAGTCACGCTGGGCATAATCAATGAAACGCAGTATCTTTTCCCCGGAGTCTTTCCAGTGCTCTTCCATCTCGGAGGGAGCGATGTCCAGTTTCTCCATGCCAAGGAGCTCCTTTGCCACGTTGCGGAGCGTGTAGCGTTTCAGACTGAACTGGCTCCTGATAAGAGGCAGCGCATCCACAACTACCCGCCCGGGCATGGAGACCATGGTGCGGATCCCTATCTTACGGTAACTTAGCAGCCTGCCATCCCTGCCTGTTACTGGCTTGACAGTACTCACCGGATCGTTCAGGATAGTCACCCGGTCAACTATGTAAGGTATGTCGAAATCCAGGATGTTGTAGCCACCGACAATATCGGGGTCGTACTGCTGGAACACTTCGAAGAAGCGGTTGAGCATGTCAGCTTCAGTGCCGAATGTCTCGACATTATCGCTTACTCCTTCTACAGGCTTTGAGACCAGAACAAGGGAATCATGCCCCTTAAAGGCAGGACTGAAGGACAGGCTGACCATTATTATGGGAGAGGTTTCCGGCACCGGCATTGAGCCGCCCAGGGGCAGGCATTCTATATCAAATGCAAGATGCTTCATGGGAGCATTGGAAAGCTTCTCGATCTCTTCAATGGAAGAAGCTGTGATGACCTCATCACAATAAAATCTCTGGTCCGGGGAACTTATGGAAGAGGGCTCAACTGAGACCCAGCCCATGCCGTGCAGTTCACGGTCAATGAGGAAGCGGTTCCTGAAAAGGATATCCGTCTCATATATTTCCTTGACAGCAGGGATGCCTGCGATCTCATCACGTATCTCGGGAACGTTCCCGGGATCATAGGTGGTCACCTTGAGCATGGGCTTCGGGGACACCTGATAGCCTATAGGCTCGAACTTACCAACAACTTCCACTTTTTTTATCGCGGAAGAAAAGCGCTCTTTGAGCAACTCACCGGCAGACTCTGGGTCGCTTTTTGTATTTACATAAAAATAGGGTTCAAAACCAGGTACAAAACAACAGACGCTTCTGCCATCCTCTCCTCTCCCGAAAAGCCGGATGACGGGTCCTTTGTCCTCCCGGACATAATCAGCGTCCAGTATCTGAAAATTCATGGCTTTCCTTATGGTGGTACTATTCATATATGTTTTGTTTTAACCCTGATTGGCATATTCCGGGAATGCCTTCCCGAAAGTAAGAACAAGTATATATATCGGGCCGGATAAAAACTCGATTGGTTATTTGGGGAATCTAACTAGTGAAAAGGAGAAGGATGTATGAATCAAGATCATATCGACTACTGGTGGGTGTTTCCAGGATTCAGGATAGAACGTGTGCTGTCCGGGTTAAACCTGCCGGTTAATATTGCATTTGTACCGGACATGGGCAGCCGGAAAGAAAAGCCGTTATTTTATGTCACAGAACTATACGGGCAGGTAAAAGCAGTAACAAAAGAGTACAAAGTGTATACATACGCTGAGAATTTGCTGGACTACGAACCCACCCATGAGTTCCCGGGCACGGGGGAATCCGGGGTCATTGGGATCTGTGTCGAGCCCCTGACAGGTGACCTGTTCATATCGATGGTGTACAAGGAAGGGGACAAAACAAAGGCCAGGGTTGTCAGAACAGGCAGCAGCGATGGCCTGACAATGGAATCTCATAAAACCATTATAGACGATATACCTTCTACCTTCCGTTCCCACCAGGTACAGGCCGTTACCATCGGACCTGACAGTAAGCTGTATATCAACAACGGGGATGGGGGAGAGGCCTGGAAATCCCAGGACGTAAGCGACCTGCGCGGGAAAATATTGAGGCTGAACCTGGACGGGTCCATACCCTGGGATAACCCCTATCCGGACAGTCCGGTATATGCCAGAGGCCTGAGAAATCCTTTCGGAGGAGTATGGAGAAAAAGCGATAACCATCTCTATGTCTCAGATAACGGGCCGCATAAGGATGACCGCCTTGCAAGGATAGAGCCGTATGGCAATTACGGCTGGCCCGGCGATATGCGTAAAGGGTCCATATTCTGGTGGCACCACACCCAGGCTCCGACAGCTCTTGACTTCATGCAGGGAGGGCAGTTCCCGCCCCAATTCAATGATCACCTGTTCGTAGCCCTTTTCGGCAATACCTACAGCGAAGGAAGAGTGGATGGGAAAGGCAAAAGGATCGTTAAGATCGAACTGGACCCTCAGGCAACCGCAGTCAAGGCGTATGACGATTTTGTGATATACACCGGCAAGGGACCTGCAAGCCCTTGTGGCCTGGCCTTCGGACCGGACGGGCTGTACTTTTCGGACCTGCACGGGGAAAAGGATAGCGGAGGGAATATATATAGAGTAACTATTGACCCTGAGAAACTGCAAGGTTTGATAGAATACGGAATGGAAGGGGATTATCCGGGATTCTGGACAGAACTGCAGAACTGGGCCAGGGCGAAAGGAATAGCCTGATAGTTCTGGTCGGGAATTGTAAATTAAAGAGGGGATGTCAGTGGAGTATATGAAAATAGCAGGGACCGACGTGGAAGTATCAAGGATCGACCTGGGGACCCAGCCTATCGGTTACTTCGGCAAGGACCTTGGCATGCAGACCATCACAAAGGCACTTGAAGAAGGCATCAACCTGATGGATACTGCACCCGTGTACGGAGACGGCAGAGCCGAAGAGATATTGGGAGAGGTTCTGACGGATCACGACCGCGAAGAAAGGATCATCTCAAGCAAAACAGGAATGGAAAAGGTGAACGGAAAATCCGTAAGAAATGCCAGTCCTGGACTGATGGAAAAAAACACTTGAGCAGTCACTCCAGAGGCTTGGCACGGACCACATAGACATTTTCCATATCCACTGGCCGGACCCGCTTCATCCTGTGGAGGAAACGGCCAGGTTCATGGGCGAGCTTAAGGAAGAAGGAACCATAAGGGCTGTCGGGGTCAGTAACTTCAGCCCCGAGCAGACGTATGAGTTTTGCAGGCAAGCAGAGGTAAATGTCTCCCAGCCCCCGTACAACGTATTTGAAAGAGCGGTTGAGGTGGGTGTGCTGCCATTCTGCCAGAAGAATGACATAACGCTCATGGCATACAGGTCCCTCTGCCAGGGCCTGCTGACTGGGAAAATGAGAGAGGATGCCGATTTCAGCGGCCACCCGGTAAAGAAGGCCGACCCGAAGTTCCAGTCACCAAGATACCAACAGTATCTGGAAGCCGTGGGCAGGATAGATGACTTCATGAAGGAAAAGCATGGCCGGACAGTGCTGGACCTTGCTATCCAGTGGATCCTTGGCTACGATAACACCATAGCCCTCTGGGGAGGCTGGAAGCCTGAGCATATGGAGCCAGTCAAGAAACCTTTCAATTATAGGATAAAACGACAAGGTAGCAGTTTTGCTCAATATTTACGGTAGATTTTGCTTCGATGACCTACCTCAATAACAAAAATAATCAACTTTTCATCTTCAATACTCATAATAACACGGTACTCTCCCACCCTCAACGAGTACAAGGGAGATTTAGTGAAGCCTTTTAACTTTTTAACATGTAGTTTGGGGCTGTCCTGGATTTCCTTGATAGATTTCACTATTTTTTCTGCAATATCGTTCGGGAGAGTTTTAAGGTCCTTCAGTGCAGCTGGAGAATAGAGAATTGAGTACATTTTACTGGAGTCCCAATTCGGCCTCTACTTCTTCCTGTGTGTAGTATTTTCCACGCTTGAAATCTTCCAACGATTCTTCAATCCTTTGGATGGTTTCATCACTCAGAGGTTCCTTATCATACGCCATATCTACTAAGCGAGATACAACGTCGTTATACGTTTCTCTAGGAGATAGTTTCAGTTTGTCAAGGTTATCTTTCAATTGTGGATCAATCTTAATAGTTGTAGCTACAGCCATATACTATAGTATAGCAGAGTATACTATATATCACTTGCTTATATTGAAGCAATTACCCTATTCAGAGGGATAAAATAACAAGCTTCAAGTGCCTTATCATAGTGTTTTAAAGTGCTATAACCCTTTCTTCCACTTCTGTTTAAAAAACTATATTCTTAGTATAGTGAAAGTATTACGGCATAAAACTGTGAGCATGATGCCCGGAGCGTGACTCGAACACGCGACCTCCAGATGTCTCAGGAGATTTGGACGCACGGTTAATATTCCCTATGAGTCTGGCGCCCCAACCGACTAGGCTATCCGGGCAATGCAGCATGTAAAAGGGCAATCTTGTATTAAAGCGTATCGATTGGATATCGAATAGAGGCTGTCAGAATTGATTTTCAGTCAAGGCCATTTTTCATTCCATATAGTGGCTGCTTTTTCAGATCCCAATTCAAAGACACGGATTACACGGATGAACACGGATTCCGAGAAGATTGGGTTTAGAAACCCCTGCCACGTAAAATCCGTGTAAATCAGTGTTAATCCGTGTCTGAAAAATAATTCAGGAAGCATAATAGACCATAATTCTAAAAAGACACGGATTACACGGATGAGCACGGATTCCGAGAAGATTGGGTTTAGAAACCCCTGCCACATTAAATCCGTGTAAATCAGTGTTAATCCGTGCCTGAAAAATAAATCAGTGAACACAATAAACTATAATTATAAGACACGGATTTACACAGATTTCGGAGATATTGGATTTAGAAATCCCCTGCCATGTGAGACTGCATAAATCGTATTAATCCCGTGTCTGGGGCGTAGCCGGAAAACATCATATAGTAAGAGTATAATCCCGCCAGAAATAGTAATGAGGAACCGGATCAGTACCCGGTTGCCTCGGCCAGGGCGCGTACGGACTCATGGTTTGCGGAGTTGCCGCCCACAACGATCACAAAGTTCTCGTTGCTCCATATATACTTGTACCTGGCAGCCTGTGTCCCGTCTGCAGTGGTGTAAGTGTTTATCCGCGTTGCAGCATGACCATTGAATGAATCTTCGGTAAAGCGTTCCCCCGAGGAAAGCGGCCTGAAGGTAGCCTTGTATTGCTCCACGAAGTTCTCCGCCGCAGAGCTGCTTTCCAGCTCAATGGCATGGATGTAGTAATCCACAGCACTGGCATTCTGGTATAGGCCCTCTGCTGCGCCGGTAAGATCCGATACCGTAACATACTGCCTGCTTACCTCATCCGCGGTCATGGCCCTCGAGCCCAGGTACTCAAAACCGGAAGCGTCCTCAACAACCACAACATCAGCAGCGTCCACTCCGGACATGTCCCTGCCGCCATTACCACCGATACAGCCGGACAGCGCCAGTGTAAGCATCATGATAGCAAGTGTGCTGCACACTAAAAGTTTCCTGTTCAGTTTCATTCTGTAAACCTCAAACTGCGAAAAAGTACATTCGCCGTTCTAATCAATTGCATTAAAAAAAGAATTGTAGAAGGGAAGATCCCTTCTAGCGTTTATCTATTGTTCGTTTAGTTCCTTCTGACAAGGTATGCGACTGCAAGGAGACCTGCAATTGCAAAGATTGCCTCAAATCCTGGGGTGTCCGGGTCAACAGGAGTGTCGTTTCCTGGAGTCTCGCCTGGGGTCTCGCCTGGGGTCTCGCCTGGGGTCTCGCCTGGAGTCTCGCCTGGGGTCTCGCCTGGGGTCTCGCCTGGGGTCTCGCCTGGAGTCTCATCGACTGGGTCAGGCTGGGTTACGCCATTGCCCTCGATGGTTACAGAGACGAATGGGTAGTACCTCAGTGCACTGGAGTCCGCAACCTTGAAGCTCATGCCCTGTGCAATTGCAATTGTCTTGTCCCTTGTGAGGGTCAGAGAGTTGGGGTTGTTCATAGAGAGGGAGCGTTCTCCGATAGCTGCGACTTCGAGCTTACCGAATGTGTCGTCAGTCTCGATCTCAAGTACGTTCTCATAGTCCATGAGCCAGATACCGTCGATAACTGCAAGGCTGTCAACCTG
This sequence comes from Methanolobus sp., assembly GCA_030154025.1. Taxonomy (GTDB): domain Archaea; phylum Halobacteriota; class Methanosarcinia; order Methanosarcinales; family Methanosarcinaceae; genus Methanolobus. The sequence continues at coordinate 52 of JASKKT010000052.1, read as the reverse complement.
TCCCTGGAACACGTTGGTCACTGCGACTCTCATGACAACGACATCATCCTCA
>JASKKT010000051.1 GCA_030154025.1 Methanolobus sp. | reverse complement strand
AGAATTAATACTATTTTCATTTATTTCTAATTGATTACGAACATCTAACTCTAAATTTGTGTGTTTATTATATAATTTTTTATAATTACATTTATTACATATTAAATAATTGTGATTATAATCATATGGTATTTTAATTAATTCTTCATTGCATCTTCCACAAATAAATAGATCATTTATTTTTCTAAAATCAAAATTTTCCCGTAACCTCTTTCTTGAAAGTTTTTCATCAAACCACTTATCATTATTTTCCTCCACAATATCATCCCATTTTTTATATAGTGATCAATACTCTCATTTATTATATCAAATTTTTGATTTTATGTAGCTTGGACTACGAGAGTATTTAATTACCCCAAAGCATCCCATTTTAATTAGATATATCATTTCAATAAAGCCCTTCAAATGAATTTATCTTCGCTTCCCCTGTATGCAAATTCTACTTTGGGATGAGAGCATCACATTGTACAAGTAAGAGATATTTTAATAATGAATCTATCAGCTTACTTTGCCATAAAAATGAAACAATAATTCTTTGGGATGAAGTTGCAATAATAAGTGAATCGAATGAACCTGAAGAATCCTAAATACAGTTGTTAGATTTTAACGCTGATTGAGATATAAAACCAACTTTTGTTAAGTATTCAACCTCTTTTTTTAATTTAAGAGTGGGGCTTATGTTTTCTAACTTGAAAAGGTGGATAATAATTATTGTAAAAGTTCGGTTTTTTGGCCTTACCTATAACCCAAAAACCAGGTGCGAGGGGAGGGATTTGAACCCTCGAAATCCTTCGATACCGGATCTTAAGTCCGGCGCCTTTGACCAGCTGGGCAACCCTCGCAATGAGAAGAACAGAGTTACTTGCCTTTCGGAATTGTAAGCCACTAATAAGTGTTAAGTTATATAATCCTTATTCTAGTAAATATGAAGATCACATTTCTTGGAACAGGTGTCGGGATTCCGCAGGTTGCTAGAGTGCAGTCAGGCCTTATCATGGAGATAGGCGGCAGGCCGGTGTTATTCGATTGCGGCTGCGGGGTCCTGGGGAGGATCGTGGAGGCGGGGTATGAGCATACGGACATCGATACGGTCGTGCTGACGCACCTTCATTTAGATCATGTGGGGGATGTGATCGCGCTGCTCAAGGCCAGGTGGCTCTCGGGCGCGGCGGATGCGGTGCATATCTACGGGCCGGAGGGAACCAGGGAGTGGTTTGCTAAGGCCATCGAATCCTATGATTATCTCAAGGGCAGGTTCGAAGTGGAGATAACCGAGCTCAGCGGCGGCGAGGCGTTCTCTCCCGAAAGCCCGGGTGCGGGAGATAGTGAAAGCAGCGCAACTGTGTGCGATTGTGTTATCACCTGCACACCCACGGTGCACAGCGTGCCCTCACTGGCCTACCGGGTGGAGAATGAGGGGCGCGTGGTGGTCTATACAGGTGACACCGAGCCCTCGGAAATGATCTTCAGGTTCGCAGACGGCGCAGATGCACTCATACACGAATGCTCCTTCCCGGTGGGTTTTGGGACCACCAACCACACGACCCCTGACATGCTCACCGACATTATGCAGGAACAGGCCCTCAATGTGAAACACCTGTATCTCATGCATCTCTACCTGCAGATGCAGGGGCATGAAGCTGAAGCTGTACAGCACATCAGGAAATACTTTGCGGGAGATGTCACAATAGCCGCAGACCTTATGCAGATAGAACTATAGGCAGCCGGCCTGCGGCCCGGCCTGCCAGCCATCCAGGATAAATGAATAGTAGGGGCCGCTTTGCTTAAGCGACCATACTCAAGGGCCGAAGTATGTCCCAGCACCAGTGACCCGTGGGACGCATATTCACTTTTATCGGATCAGAACCTTTCCAGAGCCTCAAGGACAGCCTCGCCGAACTTTTCAGCCGCTTCCGGTCCGCAGGCGGTGACTACGTTATCGTCAACGATGACATCCTCTTCCTCATAGGAAGCTCCGCCTTTCTCCAGTTCTTTTATGCATGCGGCATCCTTGAACACGGTGGCTTTCCTGTTCTCAAGCACGCCTGCCCTGGCAAGCACGACAGGTGAGATGCATATGGCAGCAAGCACTTTCTCATGATCGAAAGCGTCCTTCACAAACTTCAGAAGCTTCTTATTGGACCAGAGGAATTCCCGGGAACCGCCGCCACCTGCGATTACCACCGCATCGAAATCCGCTATATTGACATTATCTATGGTAGTATCAGGCCTTACCTTCCCTCCAAGGACGCCCACAGCCTCATCGGTGCTGTTGCTGGCAACTGTAACATCCATTTCTGCATCCTCGAAGATCTCCCTGGGTTCAAAGAACTCCTCATCTCTGAAATTTTTCTGTGCTATGACCATCAGTACTTTCTTATCTGCTAGATCAGATCCTGCCATATTATCACTCTTAAATGTATTATGGACGGGGCTGTTGTTACTTCCACAATGAATGTTCCTACCTCCACTTTATACAACAGCAGCCATCATTATTGTTATTGTCTGATAGATTTTGTTTTCAGGTACTTATACTTGACTGCCTCTTCCATGGGCATAAAGTACCGGTCCCGGACTTATCCGATACAATAAAAACCTAACGGCAGGCGGAGATCATCCTTCCGCAAAAAAGATATCGTAGCAGACCCACAGGTTCAGGTAACGTTATGAAACTGGATGAAAGGATCTACGGCTCACAGCTGGCCACCATAGAAAGGGAACTTCTCTTCAAACGTGAGAACACCGGCTTTGTGAGGTTTGACGGAAACAGCAGGCGCACTTTCTATCTCGACCCTTCGCCTTTTTTGCGCTCGAACAAGAACGAGGTCTTCTACCTGACCATCGGGAAGGCACCTGTCAGGAACAGCCTTGTGGAAGTGCACGTCACAGGCTCGGAAATGATCCACAGGGGAGGCAAGGGAGGATTCAGCAAAACTACGGTAAAGTTCGTGGACAGCTGGGAAAGCATCGCTCCTGCCTCCATATCTAAGACCAGGGGCCTGCTGGACTTTGAAGAAGTCATCGACTGGCTCAAGATGCCTTATGTAGGCGACAAGGGTGTGCTTGATTGTATTGGCATGGGCAGCGCCCTGTACATATCCTCCGCACCTCCCTACAGCAGGCACGTGGGAGGTATCAATGCAGCCGTGCTCGGAAAGCAGAAAAGCTGGAACGGATACACCGGGTCGATGAACACGGTTATTCCTACGGATTTCAGGAGAGCATCTTCCGATTACTATTACAGGATCTCAGAGCAAGACAGGTATATAGGGCCTGAAGGTAAGAGAGAGCTAAGCCTGTCATGTCTTAACCCGACAATGACGCCTATGCAACTGCCTATCATACTGGATGTCGAGGATGTGAAGAGCAGAAGCAGGATCAATGAATATTGCAAAGAGGATTATCCTGTGCTGGGTGCACACCTTATAGACTCACTGCTTGTGACTCCTTCCATACCCGGAACGCTTGAGCCCTATATCGCTGAGAAGACCTATGAACTGAAGAATGACCTCATGGACATGGGTGGTCTTCCGTACAACCAGGACCTGGGCTCAGCAATTTCCCTTATGGGCCTGGCCTATGCAAGACTGCAGCACAAGAGCGAGTGCTCAAAAGAGGACATAAAGGAGGTCTTTGAGTTCTGGGCGGATATGACCCATAATGCCAGCAGGGAAATGTCTACGCCTGCATCGCTTACCGAGCTCTACAGCCTCAGGAGGGATGAGAGCACCCTTTACAAAGATCTCTGCAGCGCCTTTGGGACTGATGTGGATGTGCCTGTGCCGGAGGCAAAAAAGGCAACAGCACTGAGTGAACCTGCATTCGAGGATGCCCTTCTGAAACTCAACCTTAAAGGGTATGTGCTCCTGATGGACAATTCCACGACCATCCGTATCCTGTGTAAGGTATAATAATGGGTTTTCGGACTGTATTCAGATCTGATAAAAATAGGGAAAACACTATTTTTCCTGTGTGTATCACAAACGAAATTATGATGTCGTTAAAAGAAAGGTCCTCCTTTTAAAATAAAGCACAACACCATCTTCACCTGCAACACCAGATTCAGTAAGGTTTAGGCTATATAAAAACAGGCCTCACTAGGTAATGCGAGTCGTGGGGAAATGAACCGCAAATCGGGAGTGGAGTAGTAGAGAGATGTTGGGGAACATCTCGGATTCGTAAGGAGAGAGGCACCCTAAAGCGTGGTGATTTCCGGGAGCCTCATCTTTACTTGAACTGTTATAGCTTACCTTTTCAATCTGAACTGTCCTATTCCTATAAAGACCAATCCCATTGTCCGTTGTTTTCTTCCTTGTCTTTGCATACCACAAAAGCCAATTCCTTTGCATTGTGCTTTTTTGGTTTTGCATATATGGTCGTGAAGCTATTATATGAAGAAAGGCATCTCTTTATCTCTGCTATGATCAACAGGATATACATTTCCTATACTGATAACGATGAGCCTCTTGCGCAGGAAATGGCGCAGGCGCTGTGGGCTGTGAACCTTGAGAGTTCTTCCTCCATGTACAGCAAGATCCTGCACATATCCATGTCGCAGCGTATCCGTTTTGGCATCAGCCATTCAGACTGCGTGGTGGCCATTCTCACAAAGGAGGGAGCCCTGTCGCCGCGCGTCAACCAGGAATTGGGCCTTGCTGTTGCCAGTGGGGGCAATCTCATAATTGTCCTTGCAGAAGAGGGTGTAGAACTCCCGATCATGGTGCAGCACCTGACGCCTGTAGTTTTCTCAGAGGACACTTTTACGGATGCCCTGGGATACCTTATCTATACACTGAGGAATCTCACCACATTCGAATGGCTCAGGATAAAATGCCCCCACTGCGGTGAGGAAATGACCCAGTACATCACGCCGCAGGAAGAAGTGGACAGGTCTCTCATGGCAGGGACAAGGCTGAACACCATGTGTAACTATTGCGAAAGAGCACTTTTTCTTGATCCCAGGACGTTCAGACCTGTACCCTGACACAGAAAGCTGGCATAGCGATAAATATTATACCATGAATAATTAACTTGTCTCGATTTGTGATGGGAATAATATGGAAGATTCAATAGACGAATTTCTCGGATGGATATTAAGCGTTGACCGCCGTGTGATCCTGATGGATTATCTCAAACAGCACACAATAGCCAAAGCATCAGATATTGCTCATGAGACGAACCGCTCCACTCAGAACGTCAGCCGTGCCCTTAAGGAATTTGAGGATAAAGGGCTCATCCGCTGCGTGACTCCCGAAAAAACTACATGGAAAAGATATACTCTTACAGCTGAGGGCAGGAAAGTAACTGAAAAATGGGAGGTAAACACCTCCGGTCTTTTTTAAGGATTATGCTTCCATAGCCAGGTTCTTGTAGCCGTTGACCAGGCTTACATTAGCCTTTACCACAGACTGCTTGAACTTTTCAAGTTCAGGGCTCAGCCCCTCAAGAGAATCAACGGACTCCTGCACCGTCAGGCTCATTCCGTCAGGGATGACCTTGCCTGGGGGAATGGTAACCTTGCGTACGGTTGCATTGTGGAGCACTATCGAGTCCGAGCCTAGGATACAATCGAACACAACGGATCCGAATCCCACGAAGCAGCCTTCTCCAAGGATGCAGGGGCCGTGCACTATACATCCGTGAGCTAGGGACGTGTTACAGTTTATCACCACATCTGAGTTGGACAGGGAGTGGATGATGACATTATCCTGCACGTTACAGTTATCGCCAATACTGACAGATGAACCTGGCTCATCGGCCCTGATGATGGCGTTGTGAGCTATATACACATTATCCCCTATAGTGACATTTCCTACCATGATAGCGGTTTCGGAAACCCATGCTTTTTCGCTTATCTGCGGGACCTGGTTCTGGGGGTTCGGGTATAGCACTTAGTTCACCTTCTTTTGATTTTGTTTATCAGCAGGGCACGCAGCCTGCCTCTACAAGCTTTTGTATGATCTGGTCTGACATTCCGTATGCCAATTCCATGTATCATGCTGTAGGCTCGCAGGTCCAATCCTGCGTGAGTATAATATGAGAAATTATGACAATTTATTTAAACCTGTTGATTCGAGCTTCTTCCAGGAGGAATGTAGAAAGGACCTTATTCAGGATTGCCGGACAGGACACACTGTCCTGGCTGGGAGGCCACAGAAATGTTTATTGCAGGTCAGACCAACAATTAACATCAATTCACTTTGGGTTGATGTATACATGCACACAAAGCGCAACTATCAGCTTTCAACGATATCCGATACTCTTATGAAGCAGGATGCTGAAACTACGTCTCTCGAAGGGTCAGACAGGGGTGAGCAGAACCTGCACAATCAGTTATTGGCCGGTGATTATGAGGTGGCAACCTTTGGAGCAGGAAGTTTCTGGCGAGCTGAAGCAATATTCCGCCAGGTTGCAGGTGTTCTGGGTACTGCTGTCGGTTACATAGGAGGTACTGTGGAGTTCCCCACCTATCAACAGGTCAGCACCGGCAAGACAGGTCATGTGGAAGCCGTACAGGTGGTCTTCGATCCTAGGATCGTGTCCTACGAAAAGCTTCTGGAACTTTTCTGGGAACTGCATAACCCAACTGCACCAAAGAGCGATAATGAGAACCTGTCCAGCCAGTACAGGTCCATGATTTTCTATCACAATGAGAAGCAGCGGAAGATAGCCGCCAAATCAAAAAGGCACCTGCAGGATTCCGGTCATTTCAAAAGGGACATTGTTACAGAAATTGCTCCTGCAACCCGTTTTTACAGGGCCAATGAATACTACCAGCAATATTTCGAAAAAACAGACTTTGGCGGGAAGCTAATAAAATAGATCCCTCCCAGTAATCTTTCCTGTGACGGGCCAGTTCTTCCTCCTGAATAGCGGCTTATTCAAGTGGAACTTTTCTGTATACTGATTCCTTTTTATATGATTGTTATTATATAATATTGGAGCCTGGAGAAGGCACCTTTTAGTTAGATGTAACTATACGGACTTTCCGGATGGAACCATGCAGGATGAGGCCAAGTCAAAAAAAGAGCTTATTGAAGAGCTGAATCGTGTCAGACATCGTCTGAGGACTTCTGAGGAGTTACTCCGGACCTTCCGGGAAAAGCCGGAAAGAGAAATGATCAAGAAGATCACAATGTTTGACAGGATACTCAGTTCTGTTCCGGACCTTGTGTTCTGTAAAGACGCATCAGGCATATACATGGAATGCAACACGGCATTTTCCGAATTTGTAGGTCTGCCGATAAAGGAGATCATCGGGAAAACGGATTATGATCTGTTTGAAAAGGAACTTGCCGACAGCTTCCAGGCAAACGATATCAAAATGCTGCAGGAAGGCTGCCCGTGCAAGAACGATGAATGGGTTGTTTATCCTGATGGCAGGCAGTTTTTCCTCGCGACCATGAAAGCTCCTTTAAGGACAGCTGGTGGCAGCATCGAGGGGATAATTGGTGTCAGTCGTGACATTACCGAAAGCAAATACACTGAATATGCCCTGAAAGACCTCAGGGACGAACTGTTCCAGATCATCGACGGGAACCTGGTCCCGATGTTCGTGATAGACGCAGATCATACGATCGTGCACTGGAACAAGGCTTGTGAAATGATGACCGGTTTAACAGCCGGTGAAATGATAGGCAGCAGGGAGCCGTGGAGAGCTTTTTATCCCCGGAAGAGACCCATGCTTGCCGATCTGATACTGGACGGTGCAACAGAACTGATCAGTGAGTACTACGGTCATGAAAAGTTGGCATCGTCTGCCATGAAAGAAGGATGTGAGCTTCAGGATTACTGTCCTCATCTTGGCAAATGGTTCCTGTACAAAGGTGTGCCTCTCAGGAACGTAAAAGGGGACGTTGTCGGTGCCATAGAGACCTTCCAGGATATCACTTCCACGAAGATCGCGGAGGAAGAACTTGCAAAACAGCATGAGCAACTTCTTTCTGTTTTTGATGCCATTGATGAGCCGGTCTATGTTTGCGACCCACTGACATACGAGCTGCTATTCATCAATTCTCCCCTGCAGGCTGAGCATGGCAAGGATGTCCTTGGAAGGAAATGTTATTCCGTACTACAGGGTCGTGACTCTCCCTGTCCTTTTTGTACCAATGACAGGATATTCGGAGAGAATCTTGGTAAGTCCTTTGTGTGGGAAATACGCAATAATGTGAACAAACGCTGGTATCGCTGTATCGATAAGGCACTTGAGTGGCCTGACGGGCGCATGGTCAGGTTCGAGATGGGCATAGATATAACTGAGCATAAGCTCTCTGAAATATCTCTGCAGAAAAGTGAGGAGAAGTTCGAAGCCATCAGTACCTTTGCACAGGATGCTATCATAGTAGTAGATAATGGAGGTCATGTAACTTTCTGGAACAAGGCTGCTGAAAGGATCTTTGGATACACGCGTGAAGAAGCACTTGGTCGGGATGTACACCTTATGCTGGCCTCACTTGATCAGCTTGACACCTGTAAAACTGCATTCCTAAGCTTCAAAGAAACTGGAAAAGGTCCGGCTATCGGAAAAACCCTTGAAAGGAAGGCCAGAAGAAAAGACGGGTCTGAGTTTACAGTGGAGATCTCACTTTCATCTGCCATGCTGAAGAACCAGTTGACTGCTGTTGCGGTGATCCGTGATATAACTGAGAGGAAGGAGTTGGAGGATGTACTGTTACAGGCGAAGATAACGGCTGAGAATGCAAGCCGTACAAAAAGCGAGTTCCTTGCCAATATGAGCCATGAACTGAGAACCCCTCTTAATGCGATAATAGGATTTTCGGATCTTCTGCTTGATGGATACTTCGGGGAGCTGAACGAAAAGCAAGCCCGGTCGGCAAACAATATATCGAACAGTGGCAGGCACCTGCTTGGTATTATCAATGACATCCTTGATCTGTCCAAGGTCGAGTCGGGAAAATCAAAACTGGAGCCCGAGGTATTATCTGTTCGCAGCCTTCTGGAAGAGATGATCTCTTTTATGGAGCCACTGGCTGCAGACAAGGATATCGTGCTTGGTCTGGAAATTGATCAGCGTTCTGATCGTATCCTGGCTGACAGGTCAAAACTCAAGCAGGTGCTGTATAACCTGATAGGCAATGCCATCAAGTTTACCGATACCGGAGGCAGTGTCACCATCAGAGCAACAATTGACGAGGCAACGGCGAATATCTCAGTGGCAGACACGGGTATCGGTATTGCGCCGCATGACCAGGAAAAGCTTTTCAAACCCTTCACACAGCTTGATTCTTCCTCTTCCAAACAGTACAACGGCACAGGTCTTGGGCTTGCACTTGCAAAGGAGCTGGTTGAGCTGCATAAAGGAAGGATCTGGGTTGAGAGTGAGCCGGGAAAAGGTAGCTGCTTTACATTCACGCTTCCGGTATACATGCAGCATAACTGTGAAAATGAAAGGTAACATGCTTGTGTCCGGCATAAAAATCGCTATCAATAGTACTCATTTTTGTTTTACTGTGAGGCCATATTATATGTGGTGAATCTCAATCTTGCGTAAACTATTTATCATAAAGCAGAGATTTTTTCTCAAAAGGTGATGAAGTCCACCTTGGCTATTAAGTCCAAACCGCTTATGCTGATGACTTCTACATAATTGCTGAGGTGTACTTTTGTATACAGTAATACTAATAGGCATAGGCGGTTTCATAGGTGCTATCCTGAGATACGCGATAGGTGGCTGGGTTCAGGATAATTTCGCAAGTTTTCCTTTTGGAACTTTATTTGTAAATATACTGGGAAGTTTTTTTCTGGGTCTGATAATGTACCTTTCTGAATACCAGGGTGTTTTCAGTGAAGAAGCCAGAGTGTTCCTCACGATTGGAATACTGGGAGCCTTTACAACACTATCCACATTCAGCTACGAGTCATTCCGATTACTGGATAATTCCAGTTTAATACTATTAATCATCAATATAACAGCTACAGTAGTACTTTCGATATTTGCAGTCTATCTTGGAAAAACTGTGGCTTTGAGTTTCACAACTGGTCTATGGAGGGGTATTGGGTGAAAAGAGAATCCGCAGCGATATTGTTAAGAATATTCATAGGAGAATCTGACAAGTACAAGGGCAAGTCGCTATATATGCACATAGTTGAGATGCTGAAATCAGAAGGTATTGCGGGAGCAACTGTTTTTAGGGGAATTACAGGTTTTGGGAAGAACAGCTACATTCATACGACATCGATACTCCGTTTATCCATGGATCTGCCAATACTTATCGAAGTCGTTGATACTGAAGAGAACATTGCCAGAATAAGGCCTAAGTTAGATGATGTAATGTGCCAGGGATTAATCACCGAGGAAAAAGTAAAGATTGTTTTTTATGACTGTGATATCCAGAAATAGTATTTATCCAAATAATGAATAAAATGGGCTTTGAAAAGAATAATGGTTGACTTTATTCCGTAAAGACAACCTTTACTTCCTTGACATCCCAGAGGGATTCTATCTTTTCAAGTATATCTTCCCTGATAGCCGCTGCGAACTGGTGGTTGGATGGTAGGTTAAGCAGTATCCTGACATTTCCGTCATTGACATCTATTTTCGTCACCAGTTCCGTTCTAACTATATCCAGCCCTGCCATGGGGTTCATGACATGCTTGAGACGGCTCCTGACCACTGCCTCGGTGGTGGGCTCCTGTGCGCTCACAAGGCCGTGCTTTTCCTCGTAGTCACGTATTGCCGACCTCAGGCCCTCAACGGCAAGCACCGAGCAGTGAGCTTTCACCGGGGGGAGGCCTCCGAGTTCTTCGGTTGCTTCTTTCCAGGTGATCTTCTTTGCCTCATCGATAGTCTTGCCTTTGGCCAGCTCGGTTATTATCGAAGCTGTGGCAATATTGGATGCGCATCCGTATGATTCGAACTTGACATCGTCTATGACCTTCGTGTCCGGATTGACCTGCAGGTAAACCGCAACCATGTCTCCACAGGCCGGGCTGCCTTCCATGCCCTTGCCGTCCGGATTCTCCATTTTTCCTACATTCCTGGGATTGCGGAAATGTTCAAGGACCTTCTCACTGTACGGGAATTTCATTCTGTCACCTCGATATTGATCTGATATTCTTTTAATGCTTCATTTAACAGATACCTTACTCACTTATTCTTCTCATAAAGCGGGCTTATGGTCCTCAGCTGTGACACGATCTCCTTGACGGCATCGATTATCCCGTCCACATCTTCCATGCTATTGTACCTGCCAAAGCTGAAACGCAGGGAGCCGTGTGCCCTCTCATGGTCCCCTCCTATTCCCATGATCACATGGCTTGCCTCAAGGGAGCGGCTGAAGCATGCCGAGCCTGTGCTCACCGCAAAGCCCCTCATGTCCAGGTGGAGTGTCATAGACTCACCCTCCACGTAATGGAAGGTTATATTTGCATTCTGAGGAACACGCTGATTTCTGCTGCCGTTGAGAGTTACATGTGGCACCTCTTCCTCAGCCCTCTTGATCGTGTGGTCCCTCAGTGAGGCAAGGAACCTGTTCTCCTCAGGTGTTACCAATTCTACGGCCTTTGCAAATCCGACTGCTCCGGGAATGTTCTCGAGCCCGGCACGGCGGTTGGATTCCTGGAAGCCGCCGTCCATCCACTTGTTTATCGGCGTGCCCTCCCTGATGTAAAGGGCGCCGACACCCCTTGGTCCATGGATGGTGTGTGCTGACATGGTCACAAGGTCTACAGGGATCTTGCTCACATCCAGAGGCACCCTGGTGAAACTGTGCGTAGCGTCCGTGTGAAGGAGCACGCCCTTTTCCTTACATATCTCCGCAATTGCCTTAATATCCTGGAGTGTTCCTATCTCCTGGTTGGCGTGCTGGACGGAAACCAGCGCCGTGTTCTCGGTAATGGCATTCTCCAGCTCCTCAAGGTTGAGGATGCCTTCAGGGCTCACACTGATGTAGTCAGCCCTGCAGCCCTGCTTTTCCAGGGTCCTGGCGGTGTTGAGCACCGGGAAATCCTCGATCTTCGAGACTATTATGTGGTTGCCTTTCTTCTTCATGAGTGCAGAGGCAACTCCCTTTATAGCCATGTTGCTTGATTCCGTTTCACCGGAAGTGAACACGATCTCCTCAGGGGATGCGCCCAGTGATGATGCAATACCTGCACGTGCATTCTCAAGCCCTTCCTTAGCATCGATACCCATGGAATACCCAAATTCGGAAGTTGCCACAGCATACGTATCGAAGTAGTATGGCTTCATGGCTTCCAGCACCCTTTCATCAAGGCGTGTACTGGCAGCATTATCAAGATAAACTGTCTTATCTAACATTTAACCTCCATCACTGATAGAATTTAATGAAAACTTTAAATGAAAAGTGTGATACTGGCATCTTTTGCCTCGTGGATGTAAGTACCCACAGCTCCGTACTCATCTATCCAGTCCCTGCGCAGCTCATCGGGTTTGATACCCATTATCTCCATTGTCATCTCGCAGGCGATGATCCTGCCGCCGAGCTCCTTGTAATCCTCCATAAGCTTCTCAAGCGGTGCAACGTTGGCTTTTTTCATCCTTTTACCGACCATCCACCTGCCAAGTCCCAGCATATGCATCTTCGAAAGGGGTCCTTTGTCCAGACCGCCTTTCTTAAGACGCTGCAGTCCCCAGAAAGTAAAGTAGAGGGAGGCCTCCATCCCCATGGACAGGGCTCCGTTGCCAATAATTAGTGCGCTGTATATCTTATCCAGGTCACCACTATGGACCACGATAACTGCCTTTCCTGTCATCTTTGGCACCGCCTACCTTTTTATCCGAATCTTCCACTCGTTGTCCTTTTCTTCGATATCAAGAACCTCAAGTCCCATAGCCTGGCAGGCCATCGGTATCTCTTTCTTGGAGGCCGGATGTGTGCCCATAACTACTACCTCATCACCTGGCGATGCCTTTCTGAGTGCTTTTCGGCACTCCACAAGCGGGACAGGACATGTCTGACCCCTTACGTCGATTTCCACCTTTGCCATATTCTGGTCCCCTACGATTCAATTAGTATAACGCAACAGTGAGTTAACACCGTTAACTCCTACTACTACCTGCAATAATATATTTTTTACCCTGATGGGCGTCTCCCTGGGCAGGCAGATACACAGTAAATATCACTGATATCTATTACTATATTCTTTACACTATTTAACCGTGCAGCTAGAAGACATCGTAACGCTCCCACTCCCCGGAAGCACAAATTAATGAAAGCAGCCTACCAAGCCATCACTTATAGCTGTCTTCGACTGTGCTGTGTTCTCAGATCGCCATGGAAGCCACGCCAGACCAATCGGGTAACACTCATTCATTCATTCATTCATTCATTCATTCATTCATTCATTCATTATCTTCCTGATCAGCAGCAAGCCTGCAATATTGACTACTATTATCAAGAGACTGCCTATAATGTAACGCGGGTTGCGAAGGAATTGATCACTTTTGGAAGCAGCCTGGGAGGTCCTCAGATCGACGTGCTGGCTCCCCTCAAGGAAGAACTCTTTTTCCAGCTCCCTAATGGAGCCATCCTCTGAGCTGTAGCGTATAATGTAACTGGAGCCGGTTACGACTCCTCTTAGCAGTATGTTGCCGTCGGCCGTGGTCTCATAAGCAGTCTCTCCGTTGCTGATCAGTTCCAGTCTGCCCTTCTGGGGCACGGATACTTTCAGCACTGTATGGTCCCTGAGAGGGATAGCCTTCCCGTCAGACAGGCGAAGTTCATCCGGCAGGTAGAGCACTTCAAGTATTGTCGGCGCAATATCCTCCTGCCCATAGCTGCCTTCAATGACTCCGCTTTCAATACCACTTGCCGAGATCACAAAGGGCACCCTCTGTGCTTCATTGGTGCCTGAATACTTGGCGGCCTGATGCCCGCCCCGCGAATCCGGGCTGGGAAAAGCCATCCCATGATCGGATACGAAGATGAAGGCAAGGTTATTCTCTTCGCACTTCCGGTACAGCTCCATACATGAAGCATCAATGCCTTCAATAGAATCTATGTATCCCGTATCTTTTTTATAGTGACCCGCAGAATCGACTCCTCCCACGTTTACGGTCAGCAGGTAATGCTGCCCGGGATAACTGGCCTGCATATGGTCCATCACATCGATTGCAGTGTAGATTGCCCAGTTATCATATATGTCATAACGCTGCTGAGACCCTTCAGGAAATTCACTCAGGTGCTCATTGAGCGATGGCAGGCTGTCCTGCATGAGAGAAGCAACTTCCAGTGAGACCTGTTTCTGCTCCAAGTCACGGATATTTGTCCTGACCAGCATCTCCGGCTCGTTTATGGAATTGGTGGCATCGTGAATGATAACGTCCTGCTTGGAACAAATAGCCGAAGAATCGCCTTTCTGCATGACAGCAAAAGTGTAGTATCCGTATTCGTGAGCTATATCATATATGGTAGTGCCCGGGCCGCTAACCGAGTCTGAAAGTGCTCTTGTGTATCCTGTGACAAGGACCGAATGGCCCGCCTCTGTGTATGTCTGGGGAGCCCGTACATCAAGCACCCTGCAGCTATGGTCCATGATAAATGAGAGATTCTCGGCCTCCACTTTCGGAAGCGTCCTGCCATCCAGCGCATAGGGGACCAGCTCGGGATATAAGTATGAGGAACTAAGGCCGTCAACTATCAGGATGACTGCCCCTTGCGGGACGTCCACTGAATTCACTTCAAGAATGTCTGTTGCAGCTGCCGGGTGGAAAAAGAACGGCAGGAAGATAATTACCATCAGAAGCCTGAGGTATAAGGATGTGAGTTTTCTCTCAGTTTTTTGCATGCCTCCTCTGAGGAAAAGTCACTATAATAAAGTTTCTATTTGAGTCCTGTATTTATAAAAAGAGCTATAATCAGATGAAAGGAACTCTCCTTATTCAGTTCTCAACTCTCACTTTCCAGCCTGTCCCTCAGGGACAGCGACAATAGCAATACGATCGCGCAAACTGCAAAGACGAACTCAAACCCGGAGAATAACAGTAAAATACCTGCAATTACAGGCATCAGTCCCATTCCTGCGTAAGTGTATGTGTTGAAGATGCCCATTGCAAGCCCTCTTGGGATCCTCATATGGGCGACCGCTACCGGCAAACCTATCATGGCCGCGCCTGAGCCTGCACCTATCAATGCAAACCCGGGCAATGGATAAGCGATAGCTAAGAGAGTGCCACCGACTGCGATCATCACTCCGCCCCTGATGAGAATATTATACTTTATGTCCATCCTTCCCACAACTATGTTTGCTGCCATGGCGCTGACATACATTGCTGCGATAGACAAGCCAAGTGCCTTTTTACTGAGTATGTCCTGGCTGTACTCCGGATAGAATGCCGTCAGCACACCGCTTATTCCAAAAAGAAGGAACGATATGACCCATATGCGATAGAAGTCTCTATCTGCGAATTGACCCGCGATCATGGTGGGGGAAGGCAGTTTGTCTTCCCGCCTGTCAACTCTCACTTTTTTTGACCTGGTCTGGGTCATGCCCGGCCCTGCATCTCCCCACCGGAGGGCCGATATCCCGGCTGCCAGTGTGATCACAGCCATCAGGGTGAAGACAAGGACACCGCCCCTTATATGCCATTCCGCCAGGTAGCCTGCCAGCGCAACCCCTGCTGCCAGCCCGGCATTCAGCAGGAAGTTGAACTCCCCGATATACCGGTTCCTTTGAGGATATTCCGACAGCACTGCATAGGCTACCGGAAAAAAGGCTCCGCAGGCTACCCCTTCTACCAGCCTCGCAAGTACAAGCATATAGGGGTTACCGCTTGTCAGGAGCACCATGCCGGAAACCAGTGTCAGTGTGATCGCTATGAGTATGAGGCTTCGTTTTTCGTACCTGTCAGAGAGCAGCCCGAAAGGCAGCATTGTAAGCAAAGCTCCGATAAAGTATCCTGAGAACAGCAGGCTCGACGCAATCACTCCACCGTTTCCCTGCCACAGGGCTGCCATTTCCGGTAACACCGGAATGACCGAGTTTGACAGCCCCATTATCAGGAATACGGTCATATAGAGCAGCAATCGGTTTTTATCCATACTCCTTTTGTCACCACTCCAGATTGATGTGGAACTTAATAGCCTTTATTGTAAATCCTTCTATCCGATTCTCATCTTTTCCGGTTCAAGAAGGTATGCCTTTACCAAAAGCAACTGTTCAAGTTCCAGCAAGATACCGGGAGTACATCATAGGGATACACACTTAACATAAATACCCATAGTGTTGATTTGATCACTTTAGTATGCACTATAGTTCATACTATAATTTGTAGGATAAATAAAAATTAAAAATTATAATCGTATAAGTAAATATAACTATAATAAATAGTAAATTATCAACTTCTTTTGATAATTATAATCCTATGTGTATAATAGTGTTTTCTGACCGCGCCCTCTATACTCGACAAAAGTAAAGTATAATTATAAAAATAGCTGCATATTAAATCCTTCTTTTAAAAATAAATAAAATTTATAATTTGTATATTTTAACTGTGCACAAGCTCTTTCTAAAAAATGAGAGTTAACTTTACTTGACTCTCTATCCTATGGCCTTAAGTGGTCCTATAGCACCATAATGCTAAAACTTTGTAGGTTAATATTGAGTACACTTTGAAACTGCTTTTAAACTACTTTGAGATAT
>JASKKT010000050.1 GCA_030154025.1 Methanolobus sp. | reverse complement strand
AGAGAGCATATGGATTAAAAACGGAGAAGTGTAGGAATACAATGATATTCTTGATGGCAGGGAAACTCAGTTTACCCACACGATGTTAAAGAGAACCTAGATTTGGTAAATTTGGCGTAGATCTTCATAGTGGAATACCTCCGGAATGATTTGCAGTAAATGTGTTTTTGTGTATATTTTATTGTCTAATACTTCTCTTTTTAAGCTTTACTAAATTGATTTATATGATAATTATCATGCTCATAAGGTCATAAAAAATAGTTTCTAGCTTGCAGGAATAAAATTAGTAAGATATTCGGCTCTGTAGAAAACCTATTTCCTGCTGAAAATTACTTGTTGCTTTAAAAATGATAAAACCCCAAAGTGTTAACTTGCTAGCGAAAACACAAAGGGGATGTTTAGTGTTTTGATCAATAAGTACTTAAAGTTTGTTGATGCAGCGCTAGCTGCATCAGGAAACTCACATTTGGAGATATACAGTTGCAAGTATTCCAAGAGGACTTACACGCAACATCAGCTATTGACCTTGGTTTTGTTAAAGGAGTATCTGAAAACAGATTACAGAAGTATTGTCGAACTTGTTGAATTGATGGATCCAGTTAGATCCAGAATTGGATTAAAACAAGTTTCACATTATACTACGCTTCATAAGTTCGTTAGAAGAATTAGATATGTTTACTTCAATGGATTGTTGAAGAGAACACTTGACCTATTCTATTCATATGGAGAAAGGATAGAGTTTACTGCTATTGACTCAAGTGGATTCACCAGTGGTTACTGTAGCTACTACTATTCACTCAGAACAAAGAAAAAACGCAGATCATTCATAAAAGTAAGTATCTCTGTTGATACTGATAAGTTGATAGTTACTGGTTTTAAGATATCAGGTAAACCGGTCAACGATATAAAGCACGCAAAGACATTGTTGAAACAATGTCATAGAATTCGAAGGTCAAACTACTATTTGATGGATAAAGGATACGATTGTGAATCCATACATTCACTAACAAGAAAAGAATTCCGAGCAATAGCTATGATTCCTTTACGAAACAGGAAGAGGAAAAAGATCAAAGGGTTTTATCGTAGAAAAATGGTAAAGGAATTCGATGAGGGACTGTACCATAACAGAAGTCTGGTAGAAACTACGTTCTCAGTACTCAAAAGGAAATATGGTGAGGAGTTAAAGGCCAGAAAGTACAGAAATCAGGTAAAAGAGATTAAAATAAAACTAATAGTAAACAACCTTGGCATACCTGCCAAGGTTGTCTATGTGATTCAAATAAGGATTTCTACAGAGCCCAATATTTGACATTACAGATTACTTTAAGTAAAAAATACCTAAAAGACGGCTACGTAGAAATCCTAAAGCTAAAATCTCAACTATAATCAAAGAAACCATAGAGAACACTGAATACATGGGGGAGATAGTTCTTTTCATTCTCTGCGCTCTCTGTGAACTCAGTAGTCAACGATTTATATGCAGGTTTTTGACAGACCCGAAAATACTTAAATAAACCAATTCCATACTTTAAGCATGCAATACTCACACAAGTTCTCTGCAGTCATACATAAAGAGGGAGATTGGTATGTATCATGGTGTCCTGAACTGGACATTGCAAGCCAGGGTAAGGATGTAGAGGAGGCTATTGCTAACCTTAAGGAAGCAGTAGAACTTTACCTGGGGGATGAGGACACTGTTATAGCAGAAGGCAATTCTGTTTTCACAACTACCTTCGAGGTTTCGTATGACAAGAATTCCTCCCCTGTCAGCACATAAAGTAATCAAGATACTGGAAGCTGCAGGTTTCCAGGTCGTGTCTCAAAAGGGAAGCCACATAAAAATGAAAAAAAGAACTCCCGACGCAACATTTGTTACTATAATCCCTGATTATGACGAAATTCCCGTCGGGACCTTAAGATCAATAATCCGGCAATCGGGAATGACTCCGGAAGAGTTCTTGAATCTTCTTTAAGATTGCTTTCACATTGAGACCTCTTGATGATCTCTCACCCGAAAAGACCAGCTTTTTCCTTTCTCGTGCCCGTATTTCTAGAGTATTCTTCCTTTCCAGTTTACTCCTGATCGGCATTTACGGCTTATGGGACTGGTTTACGGCAATCAGATATGCTTTTAAATCATCATAAAAGAATATACTTGTGGAGGGTTTCACTTATGGTAAAGAGATACGTTACAAAAATCGGTGTGCTTTCACTGGGGAAGATCATGGGGATAATCTATGCAATACTAGGCCTCATATTCGGAGCTATCATGACCCTTTTCTCCCTGGCATTGGGTCCCATGATGTACGTCAGGGAGCAGGGATGCTGTTCGGGGCCGGAGCCATCATAGTATTGCCCGTATTCTATGGTATCCTGGGCTTTCTCTCGGGCATAATCACAGCACTTGTATTCAATGCAGTAACAGGCATTATAGGTGGTCTGGAACTGGAAGTGGAGTGAACTGGAGCAAGACCGCCCCCATTAACTCCTTTCCTTCCTGCTGAGTTTGAGATCCAATTCTCTCAGGGTTCTATCCAGACCTCAAGCACTCTGTCCCTGATAGTATATTCCCTCACAGTGGTCAGCTTCATGTCCTTTGGATGCTCCACCCAGCCCAGCTCATAATCCTTCTTCTCCCTGCCGCCGCAGCAGACCTTTCGGGTAATTGTCAGTTTGATCTTTACAAGATCGATGTCATCCTCACGGATTTCATCGGCAGTATCTTGATAGCGTTTCTGGATGTATATCATAGAACTCCTGTAAGTGTTTTGGTGGTCTTTCCTTCTCTTGTTCGTCTTACAATTGTTGTACTACATCGACAACCATGCCCGCCGGATCAATCAGCATGAAGTGCCTTTGTCCCCACTCCTCATTTTTCAGATCCTGAGCGAATGAAGCCTGCATCTCCTTGATCCTTTCATACTATGCTTTTGCATCCTCTATTTCCAACGAGGGCACAATTCCCTCGCCTGAAAATGCTTCATGTAAAAAATTCGGCTGATTTTCCAGATTCGGCAGCATGAATGCAATCTTTCCCATGACTCGTTCCTTAGGTGAATATACCAGTCTGCTTCAAAGACCACCCCGAAAGAAAATAACCTGGCATAAATTCTTTACACTTCTTTTTATCCGGTGTAATTGAAATCGGGAACAATCTTCTAATTTTCATAATACCCCCTTTGTAAGTTACAGTATAGTCTTATATACGTTTTTCTTCTCAGGTTTGCAGGGATCTATTGGGATTTACACTCTCGCTCTCTGTCACATCAGCAGTTCAGCCAGTACAGGTGCAAGGAACACCGTCACCAGCCCTGCAATACCGATAGCAAGCCCGCTCATGGCACCTTCGGTCTCTCCCAGTTCCACTGCCTTGGTAGTGCCAAGGGCATGGGAAGAGGTGCCGATAGCAACTCCTATTGCCACTTTATCCTCTATCCCGAACAGCCTGCACACCATCGGGCCCAACAGAACGCCGGTAACGCCTGTGAAGACTATGGCTGCGACAGTAATTGAAGGCATGCCGCCAAGCTGGCCGGATATCTCGATCCCGATAGGCGTTGTCACGGATTTGGGGATCATGGAGACACTTACAAGTTCATCAAGATTGAACAGCCTGCACATCAGGATTATGCTGGCAATGCCGGCAGCAGAACCAAGGCCTATGCCTGCAAGTATGGGCACGGCGTTCTCTTTGAGCAGGCTTATCTTCCTGTACAGGGGCACGGCCAGGATTACAGTGGCTGGTCCCAGGAAGAATGATATGAAGCGTCCTCCCCGGTTATAGTCATCAAAGCTGATGTGAAAGGCCAAAAGCAGCGCAATGATCATCAGCATGCTAAGCACTAACGGGTTCATCAGGGGAGAAGCTGTTCTCTTATAGACGAGGCTGCCTGCGTAGAATGCCAAAAGTGATATCCCTATTCCAAAAACAGGAGACTCCACGAACATAGAGGCAAGCTCACTCACCGGCCTTCCTCCTTTTCATAAGCAACTGGACTGTCATACCGGTTACCAATGCTATTATGAAGGTCGAAAAGACAGAAATGAACATCAGTTCGGTCCATTTGCCTTCCAGCACCGAAAAACATGTCAGCAGCCCCACGGCCGCAGGTATGAAGAAGAATGAGAGATGCTTCAGCATGAAGTTGCTTACATCTTCTATCATGGACATTTTCAGCAGGCCTGTGAGCAGCAGGATAAGCAGCAACAGCATGCCTATTATGTTCCCCGGTACTGGGATGTTCAGGGACGACTGTAAGAGATCACCTAGAAAACATACGAAAAGGATAATGCCGAATTGGATTAGGTATCTGATCATGGGTACTTGGTCGTGCCCGGCCTGCTTTGGTGTGTCCGGAAACTTCTGGTGCTATTAACAGGCACAGTACTGATGGGCATTTCAACTGTAATTTGAAGCTTTAAGGCTTTCGGTTAACAGATTTTCCAGGAATAGATTTCTGTTTGCCGCTATTTATTCAGGCAGCCGCTGGTCTCAAGTGTTACTCAAGCCGGGCGCCAAGCACGTAAAAAAGAAGAAAAGCTGACTCCTCTGATCTGGAGAAGATGTCAGGCCGGAGACCACACTGAATTTCATCCCTGCTAATAAGGAAGCTGCCTTCACGCCACAATAGCCATGCTTCCATGCCTCCTGATCTCATAGAGGCTCTGTCTGGAGTCACTGAAATTGAATCGCTCCATGAGTATCTGCTCATCCTTAAGCCGGCTCAGTGCATATCTGACCGTTCTTGAAGGAAGTACGGTTTCGCGTATTATATCCTTCTGCGTCATCTGTCCGTTTGCCTCAAGGACCTTGAACACCAGTTTTGCTGATGGTGGCAGTTTTCCTATCCTGGCATGTTCTACTTCTTTTCCGGAGGCATTGTCAACAAAAACGATTCCCCATTTTGTATCTCCTTGTGTGTTATGGATATCATCTGGCAGAACCAAATGAAGTTCACGATTGTGAACTAAACACACTAATGTGATCGTAGTAATTAAATCTTTTGGAGCCCTGGTCCTTTATCCAATACTGCAGACACCTTCATCATCCTGGTAGTTTCCGGCCTCTATGGATACGATTGCCGGACTCTCCCCGCATACCGGGCATGAGGGATCCTTGCGGACCTTGATCTCATCGAAAGACATACTTAGAGCGTCATAGAATATGAGCCTGCCTGACAGCATATCACCAAGCCCGAGCAGGTACTTGATAACCTCTGTTGCCTGAATAACTCCAATGATGCCTGGAAGTACTCCAATGACCCCGGTTTCCTGGCAGCCCGGGACCATGCCTGCAGGTGGTGCATGCTCGAAAAGGCACCTGTAACAGGGACCTTTACCGGGAAGGATGGTTGTGACCTGACCTTCAAACCTGAAAATACTGCCATGCGAAAGAGGCTTCCCCGCAAGCACACATGCATCGTAACCGCCTGCCTTCAGTGCGTCCAGGAGTGCCTTTGTCTTAAGCTCGGCACAGCACTTGACCGTTCCCACCGAAAGAGGATTTATTCCTCTTTTGAGAGCTTCCTCATTCCTGTGAACCCTGAGTTCAAGATTATGCTTTGCAGTATAATGATCCCTGAATTCATACATTTCAGGGAACTTATATCCGGTGTCAATATGCAGCAGAGGGAAAGGCACTTTTTTCGGGTAAAAGGCCTTTATCGCAAGATGGGCCATCACCGACGAGTCCTTGCCTACCGAGTACAGCATGACCGGTTTTTCAAATTCAGCAGCTACTTCCCTGATGATGCTTATGCTTTCCGCTTCTAGTGTCTTAAGGTTTGAAAGCCTGTAAGACTCTTCCGCAACGGACATGTTCCTTACGTGATTAGTTTCTTCTATGTTCAATGACATTCTCAATTTATCCTGTGATCTGTTTGTGATCTGTTCTGCAAAAGCCCCTGACTGTCAGATAGGGGGCCTGATGTTTCCAGAGTGCAGTCCGCATTCCTTTTTTGTGGATTCCTCCCACCACCAGCGCCCTTCACGCTCATGCTGTCCCGGCAGGACAGGCCTGGTACACGGTTCGCAGCCAATGCTTACGTAGCCCTTTGCATGGAGTTCGTTGTAAGGCACCTCTTTGTCCATGATATAGTCCCAGACCTGCCGGGAGCTCCAGTTTGCCAGGGGGTTGAACTTCACCAGTGTACCGTTGCCAAATACCGGGTCCAGTTCCATTACAGGGATCGCTGCCCGGGTGTTGGGGCTTTGGTCTTTACGCTGTCCCGTGATCCATGCATCCCTCGTACTGAGGGAGCGCCTGAGCGGACCGACCTTCCTCACAGAGCAGCATTCGTCATGCCCGTCCTTATAGAATGAGAACATCCCCTTCCTGAGGACCAGTTCCTCTGTCTTTTCCCTGTCAGCAAGGAATATCTCCAGGGGGATATTGTAATGTTCCCGCACAACATCAAAGAACCTGTATGTCTCAGGATGCAGGCGTCCGGTGTCTATTGAGAACACACTTACGTCTTCCCTGATCCTGCTGGCCATGTCAACAAGTACAACATCCTCTGCACCGCTGAATGCAATGGTTATGCCTGTGCCAAACCTGTCCAGGGCATACTCCAGGATCTCCTGCGGAGAGCTGTCCTTATATTCTTCGGCCAATGCCTTTATTTCACTTTTTAATTCCGGATCCTGTACTGTCATATCCATCTCCCGATAGTCTGCTGTCCTGTTTAACCGGAGTTATCTTGTTCCAGCACAAAGGCCTTGAATTCCTCAAGGCCCACACGCAGGATGGTATCTCCGAAACGCTCCCCTGAAGTTGCTTCTTTTTTGAAGAACTCCAGCGATCTCTCTATTATCCTGAACAGGGTATTCTCGTCCGCAAGCTCAACAAGCCTGATGCCAAGCCTTGGGTTCCTGCCGACCTTGCCGCCAACGTAGACAGTGTACCCTTCCCTTGAACTGGCCCATGCTTCCGTGGGACATATCATGTGGCATTGGCCACAGAGGATGCACTTGTCCCTGTCATAATGCAGGGTCCCGTCCTCTATTTTGATGGCATCTGCGGGACACGCCATCTGGCAGAGGCCACAATAGGAGCACTGCTCTTCTATCCATTCGGGCTCAAGCCCTCCCATTACACCGAGGTCGTTCTCCTGTGGTTTCATGCATGAAGCAGGGCATCCCGTGACTGCGAATTTGAACTTGCCTGGAAGCTCCATTGCAAAGTAGTTCTCATCGATTTTCTTTGCAATGTCCTGGGCATCGATCAGCCCCCGGGGACAGATCAGGTTTCCCTGACAGGCAACCACACCGCGTACTCTGGGACCGCAGGTACCCTGGCGGACACCCCCCTTTTCAAGCTCGTCAAGAAGGTCCTCTGCATCCTCAAGGGAAACATATGAGACCTCAAGTCCCTGGCGTGAAGTTATGTGGACCTCGCCCCTGCCATACTTTTCAGAGGCATCTGCAAGTGTCCTGAGCTGGTCGGCATTAAGCTGTCCCCCGACAACACGAAGCCTTATTGAAAAGAGTTCCTCTTTCTGTCTCTGGCGAAGAAAACCGCCCTGTTTGATCCTGTCATCGCTAATCGTCTTTTCATCCATTTGTATCTCTCCGGCATATGCAGATTATGATATATAAATGAGCAAGAGGGCAAGATTTGCCGCTTTTTTTGCGGCAATTTTAGCCCCGTTCTCCACCGCTATATAGGGAGGCTACCTCTCATATGTTTCGGTCCTTTCTGAAAAAAGGATCTACAGGCGATAGAGAAGGAGTTACTGAAAATGATCATAGCACTGGCTGCGATTGCATCTGCGATCTTCATGGGAATCAATATCGTAGGGAACAATGCAGGCCTCCATGGGTGCAGCATACGGTGCCAGGGCCCGTACCAAAAAACAGGCAGTAATGCTCATAGCAGTGTTCTCGTTGCTTGGAGCGATACTTAGCGGTGAGGAGGTTATCAAAACCTTAGGCGGAGGGCTTATTCCAGCTAGCATCATAACACTTGCCGCAGCAATTATCACAGTAAGCGCAGCTGGCTTTTGTCTTTTGGTAGGGAACATACTCAGGGTTCCTATATCATCAAGCCAATCCATTGTTGGGGCAGTTGTGGGCATTGGTCTGTTCTACAGCCTGCTGGATACCCAGTTGCTCTTACAGATAGTGGGATGGTGGGCAGTTACACCTGTGCTTGCATTCGTGCTTGCTTACCTTTCAGGTAAATACATCCATCCGGTAGTTGCTTCCTGGCTGGCAGGACACAGGTCCGAATTACAGATAAAGGGCATTATTGCAAAGTTCCTTACCATCTCAGGTTGTTATGTAGCCTTTTCGGCAGGAGCGAATAATGCGGGCAATGCAGTTGGCCCGATAGTGGGTGCAGGTTTGCTGGAGCCTGCAACAGGAGCTGTCTTAGGAGGCCTCACTCTTGGACTTGGGGCGCTGCTGATAGGTGGCAGGATCCTCCAGACAGTAGGGACGGAGATAACTGAGCTCTGTACGGTTCGTGCTGTTTTCATTGAAGTGATTGCAGCAGTTATCGTACATATTGCCTCAATTATGGGCATACCTGTGGCACTTGGCCAGATAGTCCCGGCAGCCATCATAGGAATTGGATGTGCAAATGAAGGCTTTATGATGATAAAAAGTAAGACTGTAAAGCGCATTGCGGTCATGTGGGTCATATCGCCGATAGCATCCGGTCTGATAGCGTATGGTGCTATTGGTATTGTATCCTGATCAAAACAGGCGGGAAGTAGAAAAAGAACGGCATGTGTTATTTGAGAAAATGTTAGTTAAAAGAAATAAAGAAAAGTTCTGTCATCCTTTTTTTTCAATATGGATCTTCCATATACGTTCTCCTTCTTTTTCAATCCCGAGGATGTTATGACCTTCGCTTTTCACACTCCTGGGAACGCTTGATACCGCAGGAGCATAATCGAAAATAACCGTAAGACGTTCTCCGTCTTCCATTCCTTCCAACTGCAGCTTTGTTTTAACAAAGGTGAAGGGGCAAACCTCTCCCCTGAGGTCCAGTTCAACAAATCCTTCTGTCATATCTTCTCTCATACTTACCTGCTCTATTTTATCAAAACTCTTACCGAAACTCACAGAAGGCATAAGGGAAGCAAAATACTTGCAGCTATTGCACTTCTCATATACAGCAAGCTTTAAGCCAGAATCCGGAATCGAACAGGGATGGGATCGCTCTGCAGGCGATTGCATAACCTTTCCGCCATCCTGGCAGCATGGGTCTCAATGGTCTCCCGAATTCCCTACTCCATGCTGCTACTTAAAACTGCATTATGCGGCAAAAGCTGCCTCTATACCAGATGAGACTACATCGTTAAGGGCTCAGCTGAGTTTTCTGCCATTGGCAAATGTTTCCCGGATACCCTGTGCGATCTTATCCTGGCTGGTATGGGCCATCATTTGCTCCCAATTTTTCTGCAGCTCCACCAGGTGATCAAAAGGATTGAAAGAAGGAACAGCTTCCTTAAAGGCAATATGTATGTTCTTCAAAGCCTCAATGCCGCCGGCAATATCCCCGTTGCGCCGGTATTCACCGGAGAGGAGCATGCTGGCGTTCTTTATTCTCTCATCAAGATCCTCTTTCAGGAAAGCACCTGGATATTCTCCAAAGTCCTCCGCAGAAAGCCGCCTCATGCCCTGTACTTTCTTCTGATGCCTCAGCTTTTCCCTTTCAAAGACAAAGCGATAGATGTCCTCCCTCAGGCGCATCCACATAGGATGGCTTTTTGCAGGTGGCAGGTGCTTTATGTGCAGTTCGTTGTCCAGAAAGAAACTAAAGCCGAAAATCATGGCGTTCATTGTATAATCAATATCCTCCCCCCTCCTGACATAGGGATCGAAGGGTATCTTCGTGAAAAGGTTCCTGTGAATGGTCATATTCCCGCCGAACACGAAGGGCGTTTCCTTAATGCGCGGAGGTGATGCGATAACGGCTTCAAAGGCCTTGTTCATCTGTATCTGCTTGCCCCAGTAGTATGCCCAGCCGTCTTGCGGGGCAGGCACATAGAAGTTTCCATCCGGCTGCAGGTAGTAGCCTGCCAGTCCGTATATTCTCCTGCCGTCAATCTCCTGGCCGATATGCTCCCTGACCTTTCCAATGAAGTCCGGGTCCTCGAAAACCTCGTCGTCATCGATGAGCACAGCTGCGTCTGACACAAGTACGTGAGGTATAAAAAGGCACATGTTACGGATATTGGAGTAACCCCTGAGACTCAGTAGCTCTCTATATGCCGCTTTTCCATCCATGTCGAGCAGGCGATGAACATCTCTCAGGTGTGAGGGCCCAAATACCAGGATCTCCACTCCTGCAGCCGGTGCGTTCTCCTCAGCTATCTTTTCTACGATGTCCTCTACCTCTTTCTCTATCTCCGGCGAGGTTGGCACTGCCAGTACCACCAGCCTGAAATCCTTATCCCTAAGGATCCCGATACTCCTGATCGCCCTGCCAAGCGTGCCTTTCTGATCTATCGGGATGGGATGGTCATAGACAGCATCCCCTTCTTTCCAGCCCGTTGCACTATCCCTGCCCCAGTAGCTGGGTATCACCATTGTAAGTTCCAGAATACTCCACTCCCTGTAATGACTATTGACACTATTATAGTATCAACAGCAATTATGAAGTGAACAGTATTTATATTTCTCTCAGCCGGTGGATGCTCAATCCTTATCTACAAGCACAGTGTCGGTGATGTTCACTTTTGCAGTGTACTCGTCAAGTTCGATGATTTCCATCGCCCTGATCTCGATCTTTTTATTGTACATAGGCCCGTCCAGTACGAAACTCTCGAACTCGCCACCTTCGCCTGCTACATTAAGACCGATCTTCTCGTTGAGCCTTACTAGCCGGTCTACGTCCCTTTCCTCTATCCGGCGCCCGACCCAGCTTCTGTCCAGGCCGTAGGCTGCAACGCTGCTGAAAATGAACTCAAAGCCAATTGAAAGAAGCTGTCGCATCTCTTTTTCCTGGTCTATGTGCCAGAGGGGTGAGAACACTTTAAGGCCAAGTTCATCACAGATCTTCTCAATACGCTCCCGCTGGTAGTTGGAATAGAGGGCGCCTGTGACAATTCCTTCTATCCCGAACTCCTTCTTTGCCCGGAGGATGGCGTTCTTCATGTCCTCCAGTTCTGTCTCTTTTTCACCCCTGGTGGTTTCCTCTATCAGCGGAATTCCCATTGCCTCTGCCTGCAGGTTCGCCAGGCTGATATTGGGCGTGTGGAACATGTAGGAGTCCGGGTTCTGGCTCTTGATAGTGATGAGACATTCGATGGAATAGTTCTGCTCCTGCATTATGTGCATTGCGTAGTTGCTGTCCTTGCCTGAACTGAAGAGGACTCCCAGTTTGAGATTGTGCTGGCCATAGAATTGCTTCAGGTATTCGGTCTTCGTACCGGCCCCTGCTCTCTTTGCCAGCTTGCCGATAGCCTTGTCCAACCTGCTGCCGTACTGAGCTGCCTGTTTCTTACGCAGGGACAGTTCCTCAGGCAGGCCGAGGTCCCTGGCAGTTTCACGCAGTATCCACTTGTTCTGTTCCGCTCTCAACTTGTAGCCGGCAGGGATCTTAAGGCAATAATCAACGAAGCGCTTGTCCAGGTATGGCACACGCAGTTCGATGTTGTTGTTCATGGAGACCACATCGTCCCTGTAGGTGTTCCTTTCGTATATCTTCAGGATATCGGCATAACAGTCCCTGTTGATCTCAACGGAGCGCTTGTGGCGGTCATAGCCTGCCAGCAGCTCATCGGCCCCGGAGCCTGAGAACATGACCCTTATACCGTCCCCCCTGGCAGCTACGCACGCAGCGTACATGGTCAGGGCTACTCCTACCTTTGGCACATTGGTATCTTCAACGAGAGGCACCACTATACGGAGGTATTTCTCCACTTCTTCCAGCCCGATCCTCTTTACCTTGAGATCAAGGCCAAGTTCCTGAGCCATCCTCTGTGCATATTCGACATCCGGGGGAAGCTGGACCTCGCTCAGGCCGGCCGTGTAACATGTGAAATCAATTCCTGGCTTCTTTCCAAGCGCCTTGCAGAGATAAGCTATAACAGTAGAGTCCAGTCCGCCTGAGAACAGTATGCCGAACCTCTCATCCGGGAAGCGTACGGACACCGCATCCTCCAGAAGGCTGCGGAAGTCTGCCCTGATATTCCCGGCCGGCTGTGTGTGCTCCGGCCGGATGGAGAAAAAGCTCCTATTGAATATGGCAACTGTATTCTTCTGCAGGCCGTAGCTGAAAATCTCCCGCGGGTTAAGCTCCTTGATGTCGGTGCGCCCTGTAGACACAAGCGCCTTTTTCTCGGATGCGAAGGCAAAGCCCCCGGATGTGCTGTACCAGAGAGGTTTTATCCCCAGTATGTCCCTTGCGATATAGACCCTGTCATCCCGCCAGTAGGCAAAAGCATATACCCCTATCACTTCTGTAAGCAGTTCGTCCAGCATCCTGAACACATCCGTTTCCGGGATATCGTGATCCACAGAGGGACCAGCATTTTCTATGCCACTGGCTTCCTCCAGCATACGCCATTTAAGCTCTATCAGCTTTATGAGCATGTCCGCATCGTTCTCAGCTTCTATCCCATACTTCTCTCCCAGCTCCTTCCAGTTGTACAGTTCGCAGTTGGTGACCAGTCTTCCCTTACACACTATAGGCTGGTGCACGAAGCTGACCATGGAATGAAGACGGTGACCAAGAGCGTTCGGCTCCGAGCCTGGTGGAAGTTTCAGGTCTCCTGTGTCCCTGGCATGCTCCAGCCATCCCGACCCGCAGACGCCGATACAGTCAAGTCCCCTGTTCCTCATACTCTCCAGGGCTCTCACAGCCAGCTCAGGAGAGTTATCGATGTTGAAAAAGCCTGTAATCCCGCACATTTTGATTTCTTCACTGATATGGTTTTGGATGGCTATATACGATAGTACTCATAAAAGCTTTCCACCGGACATCCCGGAAGTATATCACAGGGTTTATGAGTGGACCTGCGGGAAACGGGAAAAACAGGACTGATATCAGGTGAAAACAGGGTGAAAACAACAAGGTGAGTATAGGGGGCTGAGGGACCCCATGAAAAGCTTCGCAGTTCCTTCTTATGGCTTGCAGTTCAGGGAGATCCTTTCCTCGGGTGTGAGGGATATATAGAACCTCAGGATGTCATCCGGGTCCATGTCCGAGCCAAAGTTGAAACCACGCTTCTCCCCGGCCTTGAGGAACCTGTCCTCCTTCTCATGCTTCTTATAGATGAGCCTGTTGACCTCATCGTTACTTAATGTGGACATGTCAACTTTCTTGAGGAGACCTATTCTCAGGAAGTTGTTCTCCATGCGCTCGTAAAGGCTTTCCGTCTTTTCCTTCTTTTTGTCCGGTTCAAACAGGTAAAGATCTTTCCCGCTTGCATCCTTGCATGCAAGGGTGATCTTCTTCAGAACGAGTTTTCCATTCTCAGATACTATTATCTTGCGTTCGGTCTTCATTTATTATTGCCTCTGCCCGGATTTAT
Organism: Methanolobus sp.; assembly: GCA_030154025.1. Classification (GTDB taxonomy): domain Archaea; phylum Halobacteriota; class Methanosarcinia; order Methanosarcinales; family Methanosarcinaceae; genus Methanolobus. Next base: position 3,288 of record JASKKT010000050.1, on the reverse strand, counting down.
GGTTATTCCGATACGACTCCAGAGATCAGGAAAGGACGGGTCCTGTTTCTGCAGTATAATTGCTGGTTTGGTGATTAAGTATATAATGATATCTATGTTTTGATGTATAATCACCATCATTATGATGAGTTCTTATTACCTGTCAGGGGCAGGCTTAGCAGATTGAATATATAGTAATAGCATAGAATAGAACACCAGATATCTGGAGGATGGAAGCCCATGTTGGGAACACTGAAGAATAATATAAGGGCCTGGTTCCTGCCTATTGCCAGAGGTATACCCGTGTCACCAAACACATTGACTCTCATAGGCTTACTCGTGAGTGCTGTTGCTGCATTCCAGTTTGCCAGAGGTTTTCTCATCCTTGGCGCTCTGACCATTCTTCTGAGTGGTATCTTTGATGTTTTCGATGGTGCGGTTGCCAGGGCTAATGGCCTGTGCACCGCATTCGGAGCAGTACTTGACTCCGTCTGTGACAGGTACGCTGACGCCCTGATATATGTGGGCATTATTTTTGGCTTCGTGTCCGGCAATATTGAGCAGGTGGACTTCCTTTCCCTCCCCATGTGGCTGTGGACAACGATAGCGATAATTGGCTCCTACCTGGTGAGTTACACACGTTCCAGGGCGGAGGCTGCCGGAGCAAGGGAGATGGATGTCGGGATAGCCGAGAGGCCGGAGAGGTTGATAGTACTTGTCGCAGGTGCCCTTACAGGCATGCTCGGGCTTGCAATTATTATTATAGTGGTGCTTACCCACATCACTGTCATACAACGCCTGTTGCATGCAAAGAGGGCACTTGCATAGGCCATAGGAACATGTTCCCGGGGCAAAGATTATAATATCAAGTGCTGTATTAAAGCCTCATATCCATATTATGCATATTCAAAAGAGAGCTGAGGACAGAAGATGCAGTATCAAGCTGAAGTAATAATCGAACTTAAGGCCGGTATGCTCGATCCGGAAGGCACGACCGTCAAAAGGGCTCTTGAGCACCTTGGTTATGAGACCGACAGTGTCAGAACCGCAAAGAAATTCACTATTGTCCTGCAGGCGGCCGATATACACAGCGCCAAGGAAAACGTGGAAGAGATGTGCCAGAAGTTAATAGCGAACCCGATCATCCATAATTATTCCATATCCCTGAGGGAAATAGAATGAGCATTGCCGTTGTCCAGTTTGGTGGAAGCAACTGTGACCTTGATATCCTGCACGTCCTGATGGACGTTCTGGGTGCTGATGCCGAACTCGTGTGGTACAAAGAAGAGAACCTTGACCGCTTCGATGGTATAGTGATACCTGGTGGTTTCTCCTATGGCGACTATCTCCGGGCCGGCGCAATAGCTGCACGTACTCCTATAATGAATTCCGTGAAGAAACAGGCGGATGCAGGCAAACCCGTGATTGGCATCTGCAACGGTTTCCAGGTGCTTACCGAGTCAGGCCTGCTCGAAGGTGCGCTGACAACCAACAACTATCCGAAGTTCAGGTGCGAACCTACATACCTGCGGGTCGAGACCACCGATACTCCCTTCACCTCCATGTTCAGGAAAGGAGATATCCTCAGCATCCCCATAGCCCACATGGAAGGCAACTACTATGCAGACGAGCCAACCCTCGCTTCACTGGAGAGGAACGACCAGGTCGTCTTCAGGTACGTTGACAGGAATGGTAATGCCACCGATGAGGCAAATCCCAATGGCTCCAGGGAGAATCTTGCAGGCATAGCCAGCAAAAGGAAGAACGTGCTTGGAATGATGCCGCACCCTGAGCGTGCATCCGAGGAAGTCCTGGGTTCATCCGACGGCTTAAAAGTGTTCAGATCAATGCTGGAGTATATCTCCAGCCGTTGAATCATTCTTTTTTCAAGTTCTTTTCCCAGTAGTAATATCAATCTCGGCTAATCCTGTATTCGTTCACTTTTTCGTTCTCAGGTTTTTCAGGAAAGTTATCAGTGGAAATTCACTGATTCTCTGTAACAATGTTTCCTAAGACTTTTATCTAACTTACATCCTTACTTCACTTGAGTGGTGGTATTAGTGAAAACAAAATTTGCTATCTTAATGGTAATTATATCACTTTTGTTCATAGGTATCGTGAACGCTGATGAGAATACAAGTTCGGCTCCGATTGCTTCCTTCTCTGCGGATGTCGTTGATGGTAAAGTACCTCTTGAAGTACAGTTCACAGATTATTCAGGCGGGGAGCCTACATCATGGCTGTGGGACTTTGGTGATGGCAGTACATCCAACCTTCAGAATCCTGCACATACCTATATGGCATCTGGTAATTATACTGTGAATCTGACGGTCAGCAATGCGAACGGATCACATTCCCTGACAAGGACTGATTATATCTCGGCAGATACACGTCCTGTAGTTGCAATCAGTTTTATCCGGCCGAATCCTGCAATTGAACGTGAACAGGTTGAGCTAGTTGGCATATATGTCTACAATTATACGGCAATCCCATTAGAGAAAGCTCATGAATGGTACTCAGATATAGATGGTCTGCAGTGCAGAGGAAGAACCTTATACACAACAGGCTTATCCGTAGGCAATCATACGATGAGCTTCAGGGTTGTGGACAGCGAAGGCCAGTGGTCTGACCGGGTTTATGGGAATCTGCTCATCCTGAAAAATACTCCTCCGATAGTTACCATTGATTCTATTACTCCGAATCCAGCGAAAGCAGGTCAGAGCATTGCATTCATCGGGAACGGCACCGATCCCGATGAAAAGAACGTTAGTTACCAGTGGTGGTCCAGCATTGATAACCTGCTGAGCAACCAGTCAAGCTTCTCCAGGTCGAACCTGTCCGTGGGAACCCATACTATAGAATTCAGAGTAAGGGATCATATGTCACAGTCTACTGAAGTCAGGACTGTAATAGTCGAAGGCAACACTGAATATATGAAGGTAAGTTCGGTAAAAGCCATAAGTGTCAACAATCCGGTAGAGATAGAAGTTGACATAAGTGGCGTAGATCATGTATCAGCTGAGTTTTTAATAACTAATAGCTCTGATGATGTACTTATGCAGAAGAACATCACTGGTGATCTTGTTTCGGGATTGTATGTGTTTGACTGGGACACGACAGGCCAGCATGGAGAGCTCCTTCCAAGTGGAACATATAAGCTGAATCTGCTTACCAGGACTGTCTCCGGTGATTCGATATCTGAGGAGATAAATGTGACCGTTGACAACACGGCTCCTTCCATTGTTATAAGTGATGTCTCAGGAACCTCCAGTAATGGGAAGCTTGTGTATGCCAATTCCGACCTGTTAG
>JASKKT010000049.1 GCA_030154025.1 Methanolobus sp. | reverse complement strand
AACGTCGGACAGGATTACTTAGCTCCTGTCCCCACTTATTAGGCGGTGATTGTAATTGTTTTCGCGCATTGCGCGAGGACTGCTACATGGCTTTTATCGCATATAAGCATACCGACCCTTGAAGATCGATTGCAACGATGGCAAGCATTTCACAGCGCATTTTCCCCGCAGCTTGCGAGGACTCTTACATGGCAATCTTGGTATTTATACCTTGCGACCACGACTGGCCGAAGGCAGATATTGAGAGCCTTTGAAAGATATTTAAACACATTGCTCTTCCGAGCACCTGCAAAAGCTTAATGGTGGCACAGCGCCGCTCATTTTACCTCATGCAGGGATTTGGTTAAAGGCAGACTTTACATATATACCTTTTGCATCGCAAAAATGAACTGTATAGGCTTCTCTTGGAACTATATAAAAATGGTTTGGTATCACTGAAGCGTCTTAGGTACTCCATATAAAGTGGTTACTTGAAAAACTTGCTTCAAGTTATAGCGAATGCATCAGTCAGACAATATCAGAAAAAGCCATACCGCATGAATCAAATGACTGAATGGCCCGGAAAATAATAGTATGACGGATAAGGATTTTACATCCATATTTATAAAAATCAAATGTGGTAGGAATAACAAATAGAAAAACTTAAATAAAATATCATATATGTCAGCAACTGTATCATTAAACCAAATTGGTGATAATCATGAAGAAAATACTGAGTATACTTTTGGTCTTTGTTATGATTGGACTCGTAGCAGTCTCAGGATGCACAGACACAGCTGATGAAGATACCGGCGACGAGACAATTGTTGAGGACCAGCCAACTGAGGATGAAAGCTCCGACGAAGTAGCAGATGAGACTGCAGATGTTAACGAAACTTCCGAAGAAGATGTCGTTAATGATGAAAATGTCACTGCAGACATGAATGAAACTGTTGTCGAAGAAGATAACACCACTGCAGTAGAGACCACCGAGTAAATTAAGTTAATCAATATCCATTCCACAGTTTGACTTAAACAAGTCAAACAACTTTTTTAAAATCAATTTCAACCCACTACTGAGCAAAGGCTCTTGACTGGTAGTGGGCAACTTCAACTCAGTTCATCCCTGAAGCAGAGCTGGAGCAGTATATACAATTTCCACTATTTCCCTCAATCCCCCGGATGTGGCCTGTTCCACACCCTGACCCCTACTTTTCAGAAACAGGACGACAATAAGAGTTAACATCTGCATCAGTATTTCGCAAAGAGAATAAGATGCCACAAACAAAACTTATCTTCTATACTTAAAAGAAGGTGGTATGACGTGAGTGATACTAGATTGAGAATAGCACTGATAACTGTATCCATAGCATTCCTGTCAATAGGATTTGCCAATGCGGCCTGTTATCTGAACGTTGTAGAGGAAGGCAATGGTGAGTATGAGGGATACCTGAATGTGAGTCTGGACATACCAACATCAGCTCCCTACATTGCAGAGATGATGATCACCGATGAGAACCAAGCTTTTTCCCTTGATGCAGCAATAGAGACAATACTTGTCAATATCCCAGCGGACCAGATCGAAAGCGTGACTGATTCCGAGGGTAACGAATGGGAAATAAGCGAAGCCAGCGAAGAAGCGGACGGTCTAGGTACTTTCAACACCAGCATTGAACCTGGCGAGGATGCGGAGCCTACTCCTGCAGCTACAGTCACTATAGATTTTGTTGACACATGGGATGAGTCCTTCCCAAGGAACGATGAAGGGTACCTTATCGCAGTAGAGATAACAAATATCGGAGAAGCCAGTGATGAAAGTGCATGGGTGACTATTGGATTCTGTGAAGAGGAGACTCCTGTTGATGAAACTCCTGCCGATGGGAACGAAACGGAAACTGATAATGAAACAGTAACCGACGATAATGTTACTGGCAATGAGACTGTCATTGTTGACGATAATGAGACTACAGACAATGAGACCATAATAATTATCGATGACAATGAGACACCTGCCGCGGTGGACTGCTATCTGAACATTGTACAGGAGGAAAAGAGTGAATACGAAGGACTGCTGAACGCAACCATGGCGATCGATAACGAAACGAACAACACGGTTGAGATAGAGCTGGCAAACGAGACCCTGGAAACATTCCAGAATGCCAGCATCAGCACTATCCTGCTCAATGTGCCTGCAGAGGAGATCGATAATGTAACTGATGCCGAAGGAAATGAACTCAATTTCACAGCGACAGAGACGAACAAAACAAACGATATGCCTTTCGGACAGTTCCTCACAATGATCACTTCAATAATACCCGATCAGGAAGAAAACACCTTTGGAAACTTCATTACCAAGATAACAGTCACGGAAGTGGAGAATGTCACCGGTCCCATAACCATCAGCTTTACAGACGCCTGGGAAGGAGTGCTCCCACCAAACAATGAGGGTTATGTAATTGCTGCCGAGGTACAGAACATAGGAGAGATGGAGGAGGAAAGCACGTGGATAACTCTTGGATTCTGCGAGGTGAACGATACAGCAGCCAACGACACTATGCCTGCTAATGACCCAGGATATTTTCATCACGCTGCAGAGTGAGCATTAAACCGTGATGGACCTGTTGGAAGAAGCTATCGAGACTGGATCAGCGGACACTTTCATGCAGTTCCGCGAAGAACTCTACCTGCACATGATAGGGGAAGAGGAAGCTGTCTATCCGGCACTCCAGGAGATCGGACTAGAGGATCATGCCCGGCTGGCTGACCAGAAGTATGCTGAAGCAAAACTCCTCATAGCCGAACTCGAGGCAATGGACGAGGAGGACGAAATGTGGATGAACACACGTACCCAGTTGCAGGAGGTCGTGGAACAACATGTAGTACATGAAGAGGAGCTCATCTTCCCCCTTGCACATGAACAGATGAGTACAGAAGAGGCACAGCAGCTTGAAGAGGAATATCTGGATTCCAAAGACCAGGTGAACACAGAAAGCATCAACACTATCGAAGTACAGATAACATAAGCTCTTCTCTTGCGGGGACTTGATCATCGTCCATCTCTGCAAAGCAGCATATGCTATCCATGGAGGAGGGAATGAAATTTACTTCCTCCTTTACCCTTTTTATGGCCATAGGACATCTCCTAAAGACCAGAGACCCTGATTGAAGTCCTTCTTGAGCAAGACCTTTTGGATCCATACTGCACATTGGCAGCACTGTCCTGAACTTTATGCATCAGCACCTGCAAGTTCAAGAAGAGCTTTGCCTTCAAGCCGGTACATTATCCATTCCTTGTGGGCCTCGGCTCCAAGGTGCTCATAGAAATTCCTGGCAGGGTTCCAGTCAAGTGCGCTTCATTCCATCCTGATGCACCCCTGTTGCAATGCAAGTCTGGCACAGTGCTCCATAAGCGCCCGGCCAACACCTTTGTTCCTGTACTCCGGATACACGAAGGTATCCTCTATATAAAGGCCCGGCCTTCCACGGAAAGAAGAGAAACTGTAGAAAAGGATAACAAATCCTGCAGGATTTCCGCCTATTTCAGCTATTATTGCTTCTGCATAAGGCCTTTTCCCGAAGAGGTACTTTAAGAGTGAACCCTCATCCGAAACTACCTGATCATCCAGGTCCTCAAACTCTGCTAACGCGCGCACAAACTGCATTATCAGTGCTGCATCGTTCCGGTGGCCTGTCTGATAGTCAATAACCTGGGGTCTGTTAGATCACTCACAGTGGCACCTTTAAAAGAACATGTAATCCCTCATCTGGAAGTACTTATCGATGATGAGCTTTTCCTTTCGATAGCTGCATCCAGGTATGCAGAAATCATCATAATGATGAGTATCGGGAAAAAGAAATGCACAAAGCCTATATACAAGAGAAGGAGAGCATCTATTGGGGGTAGTAACTACCCTAAAGATGCAGAGATTTTAAAACGGAATGGTGATATCGTGAACAGGATTTCTACAGGTGGCGTGTGGCTGCTTTTTGGAATGGCAGTCACATATCTCATAGTACTGCTGTACGCAGGTATGAACCTTACAGTATAAGTTCTCACCTGAGGCTGTTGACCAACAGCCCATGTGATGTTTTTAAGAGCATAATATATGAACGATGATAGCCATATTTACCCGCATGAGCCTGCTTAAGAAACTTCTCCTGAGCACTGCAGCTTCTATCCTTATGGCAGTAACTGTAACTGCAACCTTAGAGGAGAGGGTCTTCTTTTCCGTTTTTCTGGGAATACCAGCAGGTATTGTGACCTTTATTGTTTCTTTTGCGTACCTGAGCTCTAAAGAGATGAACGAACGGTCATAATGAGAAAGTAAGAAGAAAATACAGTATAAGCTCCGGAGAGTGTAAAAGCATGCCTGTGATGACAATATTATCCTGTAAGATCCTGCAGGACGAAATAGTCCATCTCCTCGAAAAAGACCCTTCTGTAGACGAAATCATTGTCGTGATGAATAATGAAGAGCATGAACTGATCTCAAAACTGGATGCTGCCGGCCTCCATTACGTGCTTATGGACCTGGAACAGCTGCCGCCCTCTCCCCAGAGGATTGATCCGGATAGATTCACCATAATAATCTGCCTCGTTGAGCTGGCATTACACGAGTTCCCGAAAACACTTAAAGTAGAGGTCTATGAAAGGATTGGCCAGATGACAGCATATTCAGACGGTATCCTGCTGTTCTACGGGCTGTGCGGCAATGTGCTGGATAAAGTGGAAGAGGACTTCAGGGATCAGGAAAAGACATGCCCCGTAAGGATACTGCGGGATGAAAAGAGGATCGTGGATGACTGCATCGGTGCCACCCTTGGAGGCGGGGAGGAATATCTCAAGACCCTTAAAATGCTCAGCAGCCAGGGAACTTTCCTCTTCACACCCATGTACGCCCATTCCTGGAAGGAGATCATGCGGGTAGACCCTGACAAGCCTGAGAATACGCTGAAGATGCTCAGGAAGGTCAATGAGATCACAGGCTACAAAAGGGTTGCAAAAGTGAACACCGGCTTGCACTACACCGAGAATTTCCACGAGAAAGTAGAGGAGTTCGCCCAGATATTTGACTTTGATGTACTCGAGATAGAAGGCAACCAGAAGATATTCCAGAAATGCTATGCTTCAATGAAAGAACTGATGGGTATCCCAAGTATGGCGTGAGAAAGATATATACAAGATAGAAGCTAAATTTAGCCCTGACACAATTGAATGCCAGAAAGGGAGAAGTGGCAATAGTCACAGGCAGGACACTTATCGTTCTATTGGTAGCAGCTTTTGCATTTCATGTATTGCATATAAGCCACCTTCGATAGCGCCTGTGGGCTCAGCTGGGGATACTATGGGATCAAGGGAGGATTTACTCAAAGAAAGCAACGAAGTTGCAACCTTTGCAGCAGGATGTTTCTGGGGAGTTGAAGCGACCTTCAGACAAGTGAAGGGAGTGAAGTACACACAGGTCGGTTATACAGGAGGGGATTTTACCAATCCCAGCTATAAAGACGTCTGCAGCGGCGGGACAGGCCATGCGGAAGCTGTGGAAATCATCTTTGACCCTGGAGTGGTCCCCTACGAAAAACTGCTGGAGCTTTTCTGGGCCATGCATGACCCGACAACGCCAAACCGACAGGGACCGGACATCGGGAGCCAGTACAGGTCTGCAGTGTTCTACCATAGTAAGGATCAGAAGGAAGCAGCCCTTAGAATTAAAAGGAAGCTTCAGGAATCCAGACAATACCGGAAGGACATCGTTACTGAGATAGTTCCTGCCGATACCTTCTATCGCGCTGAGGAATACCACCAGCAGTATTTCGAGAAGACCGGCAGCTCAGGAGGATGCCACATCCGGTAAAGAAGCCAAAAGCCTATTATCCTATAATGAAAATCTGTAAGTGGTGAATATATGGAAGAGTTCACGCTTGAAGAGGTTGCAAAGTATAACGGCAGGAATGGCCAGAGGGCATATGTAGTCTACTCCGGCAAGGTATATGACGTGACAGACAGTGATTTCTGGGACGGGGGAGAACACATGGGCTTACATGAAGCAGGAACTGAGCTGACAGAGGCTCTTGATATGGAAGCCCCCCATGAAAGTGATTCCCTGGACAGTTTCAAGGTCGTAGGAGTTATCAGGAAATAAGCTGCAAAGCTTAATCTTTTTTAGTATCAGGCCATATTTGTCCTGAAGCAGACTTCCTTTCATATCAGGGAGTGTTTTTTATAACTGCCCTGCTTCATAGACAGCATCGTGAAGGTGATCTTTTGGTAAGGGTACTTGCAACAGGAACATTTGATATTCTCCATCCGGGACACGTCCTCTATCTCAGCAGGGCACGTGAGTTGGGAGACGAGCTTTACGTGATAGTTGCAAGAAGCTCCATGGTAAGACACAAGCCAAAGCCTGTGATCCCAGACGAACAGAGACTGAAGATGGTAAGCGCCCTCAAGGTGGTTGACTGGGCAGTACTGGGAAGCGAAAGCGATATGTTCGAGCCCATCAGGGATATCAGGCCCGATATTATTGCTCTTGGTTATGATCAGACATTTGATACCGAAAGTCTTGAAAGGGAGCTCCTTGAACGTAATATTGATGCCAGGGTCGTACGCATCAGTGACTCAAAGACATGTGCGCTATGCAGCACTGGCAAGATAATCAAAAAAGTCATGGAGCGCTACGGGGATGCACCCTGATATCTGCAATTGCTAAAACAGGCTTAAAATAAAAAATAAGAAAGTAAGCAGGATCAGACCAATGCATCTTCGATCCTTGCAAGCCCCTCCTTGATCCGGTCAAGGGATGTCGCATATGACAGCCTTATGAAGTTACGGTCACTTTCCCCGAACGCAGAACCTGCCGTCACTGCAACATGGGCATCCATGAGGAGCCTCTCTGCGATCTTATCACCATCACCGAACTCGCTTACATCGGCAAAGGCATAGAAAGCACCGCCCGGCATCTGGCACTTGATCCCCATCGCATTGAGTTCATCAATGAGCAGGTCGCGCCTTGCCCTGAACTCCTTAACCATTTCTGCCATAGGTTCCTGTGGGCCCCTGAGGGCTGCGATGCCCCCATGCTGCACAAAAGTGGTTGTGTTGCTGATAGAATGTGACTGTATCTTAAGCATGCCTTCGAATATATCAGGCCTGGCACACACGTAGCCCAGTCTCCATCCGGTCATTGCATAGGCCTTGGAAAAGCCGTTGACTGTAACGGTCCTGTCCTGCATGCCTTCCATTGAACCTATGCTCAGGTGTTCCTTATCATAGATGATCTTCTCGTATATCTCATCCGAGAGTACGAGCAGGTCGTGGTCGATCGCAATATCTGCAATGTTCTTCAGGGTCTGCCTGTCATATACGGCACCTGTGGGATTGCCGGGGCTGTTTACAACGATAAGCCGGGTCTTGTCAGTGATGTATTCTTCCAGGCCCTGGGGCTTGAAAGCATCAGTGGGGTCGGTAGGGACCCATACAGGATTGGCACCTGCGAACTTGACCGCTGAATCATAGGACACCCATGCGGGATCAAAAAGCACAGCCTCATCGCCATCATCCAGGACCGTGAGCATGAACTCAAAGATCGCCTGCTTCGCACCGGGAGTTACAAGCACATCGGACCCTTTTACATCAAGCCTGTTCTCCGTCCTGAGCTTCTCGGCTATGGCTTCCCTGAGCTCTGGAAGGCCTGCGGATGGCGAATAATGTGTCTCGCCCCGGAACATTGCCTTGCAGGCAGCATCACATATATGTTGCGGAGTGTCAAAATCCGGCTCACCCAGACTGAAACTGACGACGTCCACGCCCTGTTGCCTTAGTTTAGTAGCCATGTTCGCAACTTTGATAGTTGCGGATTCTTCCACCCTTTTTAACCTAGATGATGCCATGGATAGTCCTACCCTACTACAAACTATATAAACATATCCTCTGTATCAAAGACGCTGCACCAGCTTGACAGCAGCCTCTACAGCACGCTTTCCATAGTCAAGGCGCTCATGCGCCTCCATCCTTGTCATGCCGGGTCCTGCAATACCGAGGGTTACTGGCTTGTTGTACTCCAGGGACAGGTCCGTTATCTTCCTTGCTGCATGCTGGACAACTATCTCATCATGCTCTGTTGCACCCTCGATGACAATTCCCATGGTCACAACTGCATCCACATCTTTCCTCTCGCACATCTTCTTGATAGCGAGAGGCATATCATATACACCCGGCACCAGCATCTTTGCAACTACCTCGGCCCCGAGGAACTTCGCATGCTCTTCACCAAGCAGTTCCATCTGGTACGTAAGGTCCCTGTTGAATTCGGCTATAACAAATCCCAGTCTGATATTCATATCAATCACCGCGTTATTATCTTAGTATTTAAGTATTCCAGGAGTTATCAAATTTCCCGTAAGGTTTGACAAAACGATATTACATTCTTGCAGGCCCGACATCCTCGAATCCCTGACGCTGCCCTGTTCCTGCTTCCCTGATCATCTGTTCAGGCTTGAACAGCATCTTGACAACATTCAGTGCATGTTCCCTGGAACGCTGCTCCATCAAAAAAGCAAGTTCCTTAGCATCCCTGGCCTCATCCTCGTGGACAAAGACCTCGATGATATGGGTGTTTGTCATAAGCTGGGCCTGGATCAGGCCCGTGGATGCCTCATGAGCGCACACTTTGTCCGTGGGCTTTGAGCCGGGCATGCCAAGGGCCATGACCATGTCACAGCCCTCCTCCTCAATGAGCTTCTTGGCTGCCACGGGCAGGTCCTTGACTCCAGGGACAGTGCGGCGGATGATCCTCACAGAGACATGCTTCTGGATCTCATCCACCGCAGCCTTGCCCATATTGAAGCGTGCAAATGTTGTATCGACAACTCCAATGGTCGGCATATTCACCTTGTTCTCATCTTAATTTCAGAGCAGGGTATCAAGCACTTCGCTTGCAGCTTCCAGTCCTGCCCCCAGTTCAGAGATAACGCCTCTCTTCATGAGCACTACTTCAAGCTGCTGGAGAGTCAGCATGATATCCTTGGGCATGACATTACCCATATTGCCTATCCTGAATATCTTGCCGCTGAGCTGGTCCTGGCCGCCGGCGATGATGATACCTCTCTTCTTCATATCCTTCTTGATGTCGTCACCACTGACACCCTCAGGTGCCTTCATGGCTGAGACTGTGTTGGAGTACCTGGTCTCACCTTTAAGCTGGGGGAACATCTCGATACCCAAGGCGGACATGGCTGCACGCACTGCAGCTCCTTCGGTGGTGTGGCGCTTTATCCTTGCATCCATACCCTCTTCCTTTACTATGTGGAGGGATTCCTGAAGCGCAAAGAAAAGTGAGACAGCAGGGGTATAGGGAGTCTGGGTGCTCTCCTTGTCAGCACTCTTCTTGTAAGCCTTAAGGTCAAGGTAATATGGCATCCTGTCCATGCCCTTCATCACCTCGAATGCACGCTCGCTGACGGACACCATAGCCAGGCCTGGTGGTGCAGCGATACATTTCTGAGAGCCGGTCACTGCGATGTCAACACCCCATTCGTCTATCCTTACATCATCGCCACCAATTGAGGTGATACCGTCCATTATAAAGAGTGCATCGTGCTTCTTTGTAAGCTTGCCTATTTCCTTTGCAGGATTGAGGATACCTGCGGAGGTCTCATTGTGCACGAGGGTCAGGACCTTTGCGCCTTCCTCAAGCTTCCTCTCCACCTCATCCAGGTCGAGTGAATGACCCCATTCAGCTTTTACAGGGTTTACCTTCCCGTACCTTGATGCGATGCTCTTGAACCTCTCGCCGAACTTACCGTTCTCCAGGGTCACAGCAGTATCCTGACTGCCCAACGTACACCCCACGGCAGCTTCCATACCTGCCGAACCTGAGCCGCTGATAACAAAAATATCGTTCCTGGTCTTGAAGACATCAGCCATTATATCGCGGCAGTCATCATACATGGCTGCGAATTCCGAGCCTCTGTGGTTGATCATGGGCTTTGACATCGCCCGCAGGACACGCGGTGCCACAGGAACAGGCCCGGGCATCATAAGTAATGTATCTTCTAGTTCCATGCAAATTTCCTCTGTGGTTTTTAATACATGTGAAAGTTCGTGATTGATGAATCTCCTGTGGTTAACGGGATGAAGAGACACAGACGGGTTTCTGATCCCCTTAAAGACAGTCCAATACCTGCCTGATTATGTAAGCCTATTATATAATCCTGACTGGACCTGTTTTAAGATCAACTGCAAGGACTGTCAAAGGCTCACTCGTTCAACAGTTGCATGACATCATGCTTGGTGACTACCCCCACCACCTGGCCTTTCTCAAGCACAAGGACTGCCGGGTTCTTTTCCAGGATATGGGAAACTACCTTGATATCAGCTTTCGGGGAAACGGTCGGGAAAGAGTCGCCCATCATTTCCTTGATGATCATCTGCGAGACCATGGATTTCTTTTTGTCAGCCAGGGATCTCACGATCATCTCCTCAGAGATGCTTCCCACCGGGACGCCGTTGGATATGACCGGGATCTGTGAGATGTGGTACTTGCCCATTATCTGGACCGCCGCATCCACCTGCTCATCAGGAGAGACCGAGATCACTTCGGTGTTCATGATATTGACTACGAGGATGTCCTCCTTTTCCGCATCCTCGAATACCTCGATTATCTTTCTCAGGGTGGACAATCGCGGGTCCACATCCCCTGATTCTATACGCGCGATCAGGGGCTGGCTGACGCCTGCGCGCTTTGCAAGGTCACTCTGCGTAAGGCCCAGTTCTGTCCTTTTCTGTTTTATCTCATCAGGCGTGGGAAGTTGCATGAATATTACTGATGGTTATTATAATATTTAAGCCATTACGTTTGAACCGGAACATGTAATATATAAAAATAAAATATGGAAAGACTCACAGAGAGCAGCCGGGATTTCCGTTCACTCTGGCACCATTCCACTAAGTGATGCATTCTGCATATCCCTGAAAGCAAGCTCGTTGTACAGGCCTGCATTATTTATCCGGGATAGATATACAACTTCATGGCATACCTTCTTTAGCAGGTTCTTTTCATGACTCACGACAAGAATACCGATATTCAGCCTCTCAGCAATATCAAGGATGCTCTCCCATATCTGGACCTGTGTGATAGCATCCACCATAGTAGTTATCTCGTCAGCGATCAGGAACTTCGTTTCAGGGCTCAGGGCCCTTGCAAGGGCAAAACGCTGAAGTTCACCGCCTGAAAGTTCATTCGGCCACCTATCAAGCCAGCTCTTCTTTATTCCAAAAGAGTTCAGAACATCCTGTGAGACCACGTGTCCCTCATTAAGGATGTCTTTTATCTTCCATCGTGGATTCACAGCCTTTTCCGGGTGCTGGAATATGAGCTGGACTGGGTTATATGTGTTTGAGGGTATTTTCTTCCCATCTATACTTACGGATCCCTGATAGTTCTTCTCATACCCGGCAAGTATCTTGCATAGAGTTGACTTGCCGCTTCCGCTGTCTCCCACCAGCCCTAATACTTCACCGCTGCCTAAAGATATATCCACATTGTTCAATATCAGGTCATCCTTCCTATATCCAAAGCTTATATTCTCACCTTTAAGATACATTATTGCACCTCACCAAGCCCCCGCTTATCCTTTTCAGCTGAGGGATATCTTTTGAGCAGTGCTCAGTCCTGATAGAGCACCTTTCAAAGTACACACATCCTCCATTCAGTTCATCCTGCATTGGCTGATGACCTTTTATTGCCTGGAACCTGTTTTGCGGAAGAGCGTTCCACAGAGCACGTGTGTATGGATGTCTCAGATCCTCACCATCGTTCCTGAAGTCCTCGATTCTGGCTTCTTCAAGGATAGTGCCGGCATAGAATATTGCGATCCTGTCAGATATTTTCAATGCGGCCTCGATGTCATGAGTTATAAGTATGACTGCGCATCCTTTTTTTGCCATATCCTTGAAATATTTCAGAGTCTCATCCAGACTCCTCTCATCCAAGCCCGGAGTCGGCTCATCTGCAATTATGAGCTTTGCAGAGCTCATCAGGGCAGTAGAGACCAGGACCCTCCTTGCCATGCCCCCTGACAGCTCGTGAGGGAGCATTCTGCCGACAGCAGCCTTCAGATTATACCTTTGAAAGATCTCTGTCTGGCGCTTCCTCATTACCTCTTTATCTTTCTTTTCAGAACTTCCCATAACCTGTTCGGAAACCTTCATCAATGGATCAAGATAGGTCGTCGACTGGGGTATAAGGGCTATTTCCTTACCTCGAAGTTCTTCTTTTTTCTCTGGTGTAAGGCTCTGTCCCTTATACTCCATACTGCCTGAAAGTCTGGAGTTGGAAGGCAGGATTCCCAGGATGGCATGTGCCAGAAGACTTTTGCCAGACCCGCTTGAACCTACAACAGCCAGAACCTCTCCGCTGTAAGCTTCCAGGCTCATATTGGAGATTATTTTAAGTTCTGTCTGGCGAAGTCCGGAAGTATATTGAAAGAAAGAAAGTGAAAGGTCCTTCACTTTCAATAGGGCTTCAGATCCTTCCCTATCATCATTATTCATTGCCATTTCTACGCTCATACTTCACCTGCTTTGCTGGTCTTTTTCTCCCTTATTATGATATGATTTCGTTCACTCGTGTGCCTTCCTGGGGTCCATTATCTTTCCAAGGTTCTCTCCGATCACGTCGACTGCAAGAACTACGATTAAGAGTGACATTCCCGGGAAGAATGCAAGCCACCAGTATCCTGCTGCAAGATATCTCATCGATTCTGACAGGATGATTCCAATCGCTGGCTCATGCGGTGAAAGCCCGAAACCCAGAAAGGTGACAGAGGCCTCATGGAGGATTGCATGTGGGAACACCAGTATCATGCCTAATAAGAACTGAGGAACTAAGTGAGGGAGGATGTGTTTTCTGGCTATCCACCAGTTGGATTTGCCGAAATTCCTAGAAATATGGATATAATCCTGGGTATTTATCTGCTTTATCTCTGCCCTTACCACTCTCGTAAGGCTTGTCCAGTGCGTCAATCCAACTCCTATTATAACTCCTGTTGCTCCTCCTCCCAATCCTATCGAGATAAGGATGATCAGCAGCAGATGAGGTATTGAGAGGAACAGGTCCACCAGCCAGGATACAAAGGAATCTGCCGCTCTCCCCATACTCGAGAGCAAGCCCAGGACGACGCTCACGAAGGTACTTATCGCAGAAGCGAAAGCCCCGACCATGATACTGAGACCCAGCCCCGTAAGAGTTCTTGCAAACATGTCCCTTCCCATCCAGTCAGTTCCGAATGGATGCTCGAGAGATGGAGCAAGGTTCCTGGAATCGAAGTTAGTGGATAGTGAGCTGCTGTCGATATAAAGGCTTGAGGCCAGAACTGTCATCAGTAAGAGCGACATCAGGCTTATTAAGAGGATGGTCCTTTGCCTGAGGTTCAGCCCCCTTAGCATTCCTTTACCGTTCAGTGCAACAGAAGTGCTCATGCTCTCGTCTCCTGTTGTTTTATCCGGGGATCCACGAACTGATATATTAGGTCTGCCATCATATTGCCGATAAAGACAAACATAGTGCTTATGAGGACGATACCTAAAAGCAGAGGGACGTCAGACCTTATGCCTGCTTCTACGGCAGCCTGCCCGAGCCCAGGATATGAGAATACCTGCTCCACAAGGACAGCCCCCCCAAACAGTTCACTGAAGCCCAGGAACTGCAGAGTGATCGCTGGAAGTGCTACATTCCTGACACCATGCCTCCATACCAGGCCGAATCCTTTCTCACCCCGTGCCTTCGCGAACAATACATAATCGCTTGACATGACCTCTATCAGCTTCTCACGGGTGAACATTGCAATTGTGGCAACCCCCAGTAAGCTCAGGGTTATTGTAGGGAGGATTAAATGCTTCAGGCGATCAAGAAGTGTCACTTCCTGAGCTGCAACAGCTATCGGTACACCCAGGCCTATGGGGAACCACCCCAGATACACCGAGAATATAAGCAGCATGACCAATGCCAGCCAGAATGTGGGAGTTGCAAGCAGTATATAACAGTAAGTTTTTATTGCTTTATCTATCCATGTGCCGTTTTTCATCCCGGCCACTATTCCAAGGAAGAAACCTATCACCCCCGACAATAACCATGCGGAAGCCATCAAAGCCAGAGAAGCAGTAAATCGCTCTTTAATGACATCACTTACTGGCATCCGGTATATAAGTGAATCACCGAGGTCCCCTCTAAGGGCATTCCCTACCCAGTTAAGATATTTTTCGCGGGCCGGGGTGTTGACTCCCCAATATTCTTCAAGTATTGCTTTTTGCTCAGGTGTAACGCTCATTGCTCCAATATAAATTTTTACAGGATCTATTGGGGCCTGCTCAACAAGCCAGAAACTGGCGATGGAAACAACTACTAAAAGACAGATCAGTTTAAGGATCTTCTTTAGTGAAAAAAGAGCTAGTTCCTTGTGTCTCACTTTTATCATCCGCCCGTATGTACTCTTATTAATATTTCATCCAGATTAGGGACATGTATACTGAAATATATTGAAACCTGCCTGAAAAAAAATGAGCAGAGGGTATTTTATCCTCAGCTCCTTCAGACATGCGCTCTAATTCTCAATTCGCTTCCATTCCAGAATGTTCCCGAAGATATTACCGCCGTGAGGCTGTATTACTGGAGTTCCGATGTCCAGATCCTCATCCATTATATAGAGATAATTGATGGATGCCATCCACAACCATGGAGCATCGCCTTTTTCAGAGTACCCGGTCTCTCCGTCCCACGCAGCCAGCTGCCAGTATTCAATGGCTGTCTCCTCATCGGGACTTGTAATGGCAGTCTTCAGGTGAGCATCCACAACAGGATTGCTGTATCTTATCATGTTGTTCCAGTTAGAGGGATCGTAACTCTCACTGTGGTATCTCAGGTACACGTCAGTCGGATCGATATCACCATACTTGAAGACAACCGGGGTGGAAATTGCCATATTCTGGATCTTGTCCCAGCTTGCACCTTCTACCTTAATGTTTATGCCCATCTTTTTAGCCTGCTCGGATACAGCAACCGCTAATGCCTGCCTGTCCTGTGCACTGGACGCATACAGCAAAGTGAATTCGGCTTTTACTCCGTTCTTCTCAAGGATACCATCACCGTCAGTATCCACCCAGCCTGCATCCTGCAGGATCCTCCTGGCTTCTTCAATGTTCCCGTCTTCAAAAATGGCTTCCTTGTTCACCCAGGGCAGCTTATCCACGCCTGTGAATTCCACTGCGCCATGTCCGTTCAAGGGTCCTTTTACCAGGGACTGCCTGTCAATTCCAATATTCAGGGCCTTTCGTATTGCAATATCAGAAGTTACGGTATTCCCGACAGGATAACCGTCTGCTGTCTTTTCACCGGTGTTTGGTTCCGTTGGCAGGGTAATTCCGCAGGCCTCAATGGTCTCCAGGGATACGATCTTTCTTCCGTTCACTACCTGGTTTGCATAGGTATGCGGTATCTCAGCCAGGTCCACCTGCCCGGCCTTCACCGCAGCAAAAGCAGTATCTCCTTCCATATAGACTATGGTCAGCTTCTTGAAGTACGGTTGCTGGCCATAATAGTCCGGGTTTGCTTCGAATATTACCTGCTGACCCTTATTCCATTGTTTGAACATGTATGGGCCGGAGCCTACAGGATTCTGACCATAGGAACTAGTGTATGCATGCTCAGGGACTATGCCTACACCAATGAGCTTATTGATGAAAGTAGACTGCGGGTTGCGCAATATGAACTCAACCGTATCATCATCGATGGCTGTAGCTTTTTCGAGCATTGTAAGGTCCACCCTGCCGGCGGACATTGCCGCTTTATTGAACGTGAAAGCTACGTCCCCGGCTGTCAGTGCTACACCATCATGGAATTTTACGTCATCTCTTATATTTACAGTCCAGACCAGGCCATCCTCACTTATCGTATGGTCTGTTGCCAGATCATTGACCACAGCTGCATTGCTGTCTCTTTTAAAAAGGGTGCTTTGGACCAGTGGTTCGTGATTATATCCCCAGCCGGTGATGGGGTCAAAACCTGATTCTGGTTCTCCCCCATGGGTACCGACGGCTGCGACCAGCTCATCTGACGCCATATGAACACCTGTTTTCCCTGCACTGTCAGCACACCCGGAGACGGCAACCAATCCTAACAGCAATATAATCAACAACGGAAAACTCAATTGCTTTTTCATACAAACTCCTCTGTTGTTACTTTTCAAACCTCGATCTATTCTTGTAGTCAATGAGTTTCAATTCTTTAAGCAATAATATCTGCAATCGTAATTTTATATAATATTACAAACATGTAATTTATAAGCTTAAAGTGAACATTTCCCCTAAATCAATAATACCATATAATACTTTTCCTTTTACTAGTAACACTCAAAACAGATATGCAGTTTGCTCCAAAAAAGCGGGCATGAGGGCAGCCTGCCATTATGTATAACTCCATAGCTAGCATTGCCACTTTTTAAAATGAGTGAATATGGAGATCATGACGGAGGTGATATAACCAGAATTTGATACAAAACATGGGCTGAAGTCTTAATGAAAGCAGAAGCTACAATTATATCTACCCAAAACAGTTCATGGCAGAAATGAAGTGACAGGAAAACAAACGGCTTCAGCAGAAAAAGATCAAGTGATCTTAATCTTGCTGCGTTTGTGAACAAGAGTAAGATCGCTTATACGCCCTCACAGCCAAACCTGAAGCTGTCAGAGTATCTAGTTAGTATTGTATTCTGTGACAGTACCATCCTCTGCCACAAAGCGCATGTGCCCGTCCTTCATTGTCATCTCACTGACCAGCCTGCCGCTTGCATCATAATAT
>JASKKT010000048.1 GCA_030154025.1 Methanolobus sp. | reverse complement strand
GCAAACCAGTTCTGCCCCCGCTGTGGAGAAGGCGTATTCCTCGCTGAGCACAAGGACAGGCGCTCCTGTGGAAAGTGCGGATACACCGAGTTCAAGAAGTAAGATCCCTTTTTTGCGGTTCACAACCACGGTTGTGACCATTTTGACTTTTTCTGACACATTCTGGCATTATGCAGGCCAGTTGTATTAAAAACGTAATGAACGTCCTGTAATTAGCATTGCTGTTACAGAGTATTATCCATTTTTGTAACAGCCTTAAAACGAAGTCACCATACAACTATTGTTTTTTATTTTAAGCTATTTAGAACAATAGAAGTGATAATTAGCAAGATTCAAATACATGTTATGTATTACCTAAAGTGCAAACATATAATTGGATTGTAGTTATTAACATGTGTTAACTAACAAACACATGTTACGGTTATATCCATAAATCAAATAAATCAGCGCTTTGGATTGCTATACACTATAACGGTTGGTCGATAACAATGGACACTATTTATGCGGCAGTCATAGGCATCCTCATTGCCATATTAATATTCGGGCTTAAGACATGAGTAGGATGTGGATTTTCGAGTGTAAAAAGACGAGACGTGCTGATCCTTGCCACAGGATATTTTATCATATCCCTGATCCTTGGAAGCCTCGTGGGACTTGTGGATGAGTCTTACCTGGAAGTAATTGCGAGCCTGGGAATGACGCTGCATGTCCTGATCGCGCTCATCCTTATCGTGGCAGGCATATACACACAAAAGAAGTGGATATGCGGCCACGATGTTTCAAAAAGGACTTTTCTTGTGATCTCCGTGCCCTGCCCCGTATGCCTGACAGCTCTTTTTGTATCATGCATGATACTGGCATCAACCCTTGAGGTAGACGGCTGGAAGGTCGGTGTGCTTGTAGGCATTGTCTTCTTTTTATCGGTTGTTTTGTCCACATGGGTTTTCAGGAGCATGAAGAAAACCCCGGAAGACCTAGGGACTGCTATGATGTTCCTTGGAATATTCTACCTTATGGGAGCCATGATAGTTCCCGCTTATATCAAGGCAAAAAAACTGAACATCTCGCCAATTGAAGGCGGCGGGCTTGATGTAATAACACTGTTGGTAATTTCACTATTCATACTTGGCGGATTCGCCTTAAACCAGATGAGAGGTCAATAAAAATGGTTATAAGTTCTTCATTGAACGGTATTCTGTATACGTTCTCAGCTTCGTTGCTGTACCCGGTGATCATAGTCCTGCTTGGTCTGACGGCCCATTCCCTCATACTTATAGGAGAGTTCCTTTCAGAATATGCAAGGCGTCACCGTGATGTAAGAAATCTCGAGACCTGCTGCCTTGATGTAAGAGAGCAGGTGGGAAAGGGGGCATTTGCAAAGGCAGCCGATTCCCTGAGAGATCTCAGGCAGAACTTCATGGTAACAGCCTTTGCAAAATCAGCAGCTGATCACGTTGAAAAAAGCACGATGGCTTCCATAGAGTGGCTTTCCCAGGAATATGAGATAATGATGGCAAAAAGGCTGGAGCAGACAAGGATCATCGCAACCATCGCGCCAATGCTCGGCCTTATGGGAACACTGATCCCACTGGGACCTGCACTTATAGGACTCTCCCAGGGAAACATAGAGCAGCTTGCCAACAACCTGATGATTGCATTCGCGACAACGGTTGTGGGACTGTTCGCGGGCACCATCGGCTATGTGCTCACCCAGGTGAGGAAGAGATGGTATTGGCAGGATATGGCTGATATCGACTACATTCTGGACACCTTAGAGGTGCAGGCATGAAAAGGAGGAGATATAAGCGCATCGGGCTTATCACTAACGAGGATGAGCAGAACCCGCTTACAGGGGTTGCCAACCTCTTCGACATCGCAATGGTCTTCTCGGTGGCACTCCTGGTGGCACTGGTCATGTCTTACAACATCCCGGAACTGTTCACCAACGAGGACATAACCATCGTAAAGAACCCCGGTCAGAAGAACATGCAGATCATAATGAAAGAGCAGGGTCAACCCATTGAGATACTGAACATGACAGACCAGATAGGAGGCGGAACCGGTGAAGCTCTCGGAACTGCCTATAAGCTGGCCGACGGAAGGATCGTTTATGTGCCTGAGGAGGGAGGTAATGAGACTTCAACTTAATTTTTTCGACATGAGAACAAGTAAAATTGTTTAAAATCAAGTTGCATTT
Organism: Methanolobus sp.; assembly: GCA_030154025.1. GTDB lineage: Archaea > Halobacteriota > Methanosarcinia > Methanosarcinales > Methanosarcinaceae > Methanolobus. The sequence goes on along the minus strand of JASKKT010000048.1, from coordinate 14,977 downwards.
ATAAAAACGTGCAGTGAACACGTAAAAATAGAATTCGTGTAGGAGCATTCCGGCACCGCCTGCAAGCAAAGTAACCGAAATGCCCGCACGCTATCGGGTGATAACATGCAAGTAAAAGGTATAGTGGTATTATTATTAAGCGTATTGTTGCTGGCATCGCTGGCAACACCTGTATCGGCTGATGAACTGAAGTTTGTTGCCAATACAACCAGCGATGAGAACGGGGAGTTCATTCTCACAGACATCCCTTATGGAAATTATACACTCTCTGGAATAATATGGAGCACTGCCATGAGTGGCATGTGGCTCACAAACGCCCAGGAAATCGCGATCTGGAACGGGGAGCCTGTTGAGGATATCGTCATGGAGATGAGAAAGAACGACAGCATAGACCATAATGCAATACTGGACATGCTGGACAGGACCACGATATCCGGAACCACGGTTGACAAGAATGGAGCTGTTAAGCCAGGGACAGAAATTCTCCTTACTGATAAAAACGGGAAATTCGTTCTCAATGCAACCAGTGATGAAAACGGGGAATTCATTCTTACTGACATTCCTAATGGGAAATACACGCTCTCAGGAATAATTTGGAGCACTGCAATGAGTGGTATGTGGATCACCAACTCACAGGAGATAACCGTGGAAAATGGACAGCCTGTAGAGAACATGGTCATGGAGATGAGAAAGAACGACAGTATAGATCATGATGCGATACTAAGCATGCTAGACAGGACTACGATATCCGGGGCCACAGTTGACAAAAATGGTGCCATCAAGCCAGAAACACGGCTTCTTCTTACTGATGAAGAGGGGCGGTTTGTCCTCAATGCAACAAGTGATGCTAACGGAGAGTTCATTCTCACTGACATTCCTAATGGAAATTATACGCTCTCTGGAATAATATGGAGCACTGCTATGGGTGGTCTGTGGCTCACCCACATACAGGAGATAACTGTGGAAAATGGACAGCCTGTTGAGAACATAGTCATGGAGATGCGTAAGAATACCAGCATAGACCATGATGCGATACTGAGCACGCTGGACAGGACCACAATATCTGGAATCACAGTTGACAAGAATGGAGCTGCTAAACCCGGAACTCAACTCGTGCTGATGGAGAAGATCAAGACCTCTGACAGTATACCTTCAAACAACGCAACTCACCTGAAAGTAGCAATCGTAACCGGGTACTCATCCTATGAGAACGAGCTCGCCGCATCCACAGAGAGGATAAATGCAGACACGGACCTGAATATCACAGCCAGTTATTATATCACCACCAAACTTCCAGCTGCTATAGACCTGAGCCAGATGGATATAATTTACATAGTGATGGTCACCCAGAGTGCACCAAAACTCCAGGAGACCATACAGCAGGCCATTGATAATGGTGCACTGGTCATAGGCTCCAACACTTATCTGCCAGAAAGCAGCTATAAAGTTCCTTCGGATTTTGCCGATCTGACCACATTCAAGAAGTACCTCTCACAATATTGGTCAGGAGGAGCTTCAGATGATAAGAACTTCGATAATCTCATATTCTATCTGGCAAAAGAATACTACGATCGCACAGATCTTACAGTTAAAGCACCGACCGGTCTGGAAGGCGCAATCTATCATCCTGCAATGAATACAACTCCTGTAGAATACTTTACCGCTGATACACAGGAATATTTCGACTGGTACGCAAACAGAACTAACGGGCATATCTTTGATAAAAACGCACCGACTGTCGGGATCACGTTCTATAAGTCATATTACCCAGACGACATGGAGCCTGTCAATAAGCTCATAGAGGGATTTGAGGCAAAGGGAGTTAATGTCATTGCATGTTATGGGAATGCAGATCATTCTCTTGACGAATACCTTAACTACAGCAGCCAGACAAAAGCCAATGCTGTAGTTTCCTACCACTACCGCGGCAATTACTTTGATCTGGAGGGACTTGGGGTTCCTGTCATCAATGCCATCCTCAACGGGTACATGAACACCACCCAGTGGATAGAAACAAGCACACCTCTGCCTGTTACAAATATGCTAAGGATTTATGGCCCTGAGGCCGAGGGACTGATAGACCCTATCATGATCGGAGCTAAGGAAACTGTTTTGGTGAACAATAGTTCTATGGAAAAGTACATAATCCATGAAGGTCAGGCCCAGTGGCTCATTGACCGCACCATCGCCCAGGCAAACCTTGGTATCAAGGATGAAGCCGACAAGAAGGTTGCTGTCATCTACTACAACCACGGTGGCGGCAAGGATAACATCGGAGCTTCATATCTTGAGGTTGCCCCGAGCATCGTCAATCTCCTGGAAGGTATGGCAGATGCAGGATATGATATAGAAAGCAGCCTCATACCCAACAAAACAGGACTTGTGAATCTCATGGTTTATCAGGGAAGGAACGTAGGTACATGGGCGCCGGGTGAACTTGATGCTCTTGTGAAGACAGGGGAAGTCGTATTGCTTCCGGAAAGCACTTACATTTCATGGTTCAACGAACTCCCTGAAGAGAGAAAGGGAGAGGTCATCGATATGTGGGGAGAAGCACCGGGAGAGATAATGGTCTATACCGATGCCAGTGGCAAGAAGTTTATCGTCATCCCGAGGATAAGTCTCAGCGACAATGTCATCCTCGCTCCGCAGCCCTCACGTGGGTGGCAGGAAGATAACGAGGTCCTGTACCACGACACTGAACTGCCTCCGCACCACCAGTACATTGCATTCTACCTGTGGCTACAGCATGAGTTCGATGCCGATGTGATGGTGAACATGGGCAGGCACAGCACTGTTGAGTGGCTGCCTGGGAAGGACTTCTGCCTGCTCAGCGATGAATGGCCGGCACTTATGGTTGGCAATATCCCGGTCATCTATCCATATGTGATGGACGGGACAGGCGAGGGAATGCAGGCAAAACGCAGGGGCAACGCAATCATTATCGACCACCTGATACCGCCGGTGGTATCTGCAGGACTCTATGGGAATTACAGTCTGCTCAACAGTGAGATCATTTCCTACCAGACATCAGTTACAGAGGACGAATCACTGAGGCAGGCCCAGTTGCAGGAAATTGTTAATCTTACCCTTGGGCTGGGGCTTGACAGCCATGTCAACATGAGCCTGGCACAAAACAATGAAACAGTGGATGATTTCCTTGACGAGCTTACCGACGTGCTCTACGAACTCAGGGGCCTGTCAATGCCATACGGTCTCCACATACTCGGAGAGGCACCGGAAGGAGAGGCACTTGTAGGAATGGTTAACTCTATGCTTGGCAGCGGATTTGCAGAAAAGGTGGCTGCGTATAATGAATCGGATTCAGCGCACTACGACTTGCTCTCAAAGGTACTGCTGGAAGGGGAAAGTATTACTGACGCACAGGTGCAGGTACTGGGAACTACTTCCACAGATGTCGAATCCTACCTGAACACTGCTGTAAATTACGCAGAACTGCTCACTGAAGCTGAAAATGAGATCCAGCAGGTCCTGAAAGCAATGAACGGTGAGTTCATCAGGCCAAACCTGGGAGGCGATCCCGTATTGCGTCCTGAGACACTTCCTTCAGGCAGCAATTTCTATGCTTTTGATGAACAGCTCATTCCCACAAAACAGGCCTGGCTGGAAGGCAAGGCCCTTGTGGACCAATGGCTTGCGGAATATTACGCAGAACACGGGGAGTATCCGACAAAAGTGGGATACATTCTCTGGGCAGGGGAATCCACACGTCACCAGGGTGTAATGGAGTCACAGATTCTTTACATGCTCGGCGTGGAGCCTGTCTGGAACGGTGATAACGGCAAGGTGGAGGATGTCAGGATCATCGACTCCGCCGAGCTTGGAAGACCGCGTATCGATGTCATCGTACAGATATCCGGCCTTTACCGGGACACTTTCCCGATGAAGGTGCAGCTGATAGACAAGGCTGTAAGGCTTGCCTATGAGCAGGAAGAGACAGACGTGTATAACAACTACGTGACCCTGAATACGGATGCATTACAGGTGGTCATGAATCAGACCATACAGGACGAGAACCTGTCACGGGATGTTTCACTTTTCAGGATATTCGGTCCGGCAGATGGAAACTATGGTACCGGCATGGCAAATGCCGTATCATCCAGCGATACATGGGATAATAACACGCAGCTTGCGGAACTCTACATCAACAGGATGAGCTACGTTTACGGCCAGAACATCTGGGGGCAGACTATTGCCGAATACATCAAGCAACAGACTGGACAAGAAGTTGATATCGACAACACTGTGGTCTTTGAGAACAACCTGAACGGAACCCAGGCCATATTCCACAGCAGGAGTTCCAGCACATATGGTGCGCTTGATACGGATGATTTTTACCAGTACATGGGCGGACTGTACAATGCCATCAAGTACATTTCCGGCAACGGACCTGATACTTATGTTGTAAATCTGCAGAGCCTCAGTGACTCGCAGATACAGACGCTTCAGACATATCTTGCCAGTGAACTTTATGCGAGGTATTTCAATCCCACATGGATAAGCGGCATGCAGAACCATGGATTTGAGGGTGCCAGGGAAATGGAAGGTTTCCTTGAAAACCTATGGGGATGGGAAGCCCTTAACCCGGAGATTATAAGTGACGACATCTGGAACAAGGTGTATGAGAACTATTTCGCCAATAAAGAGCTCTGTGACTGGCTTAAGGCAAATAACCCCCATGCTTACCAGTCAATGGTTGCCAGAATGACTGAAACTATCAGGAAGGATAGTTGGGATGCTTCCGATAAAGCCCTCAGAAGCCTTGTTGCTGAGCAGATCAGGTCAGTCGTTGAGAGCGGTGCAACATGCTGCCATCATACCTGTGGAAACATACTGAACCAGGAATTCGTGGATGGTATAGCTCAGGCACTTGTTGAGACAGGAGAGCTCAGCCAGGATGAGCTCAACCTCTACAAACAGATTATGGCAGCGGCTACAACTGCTACAGAAAAACCGAGTGAACCATCAGAGAGTACATCCAGCTCTCCTTCCAAATCAAGTAACACAGGGAAAGAACTCACCGTTGTAGAAACCAGTTCCGGGAACCGGACAGAAATGACTGATGCGGGGGCAGGTACTGATCTTGAGAATGATGCATCGATGATGTCTCCTGAACAGGAAAACTATGTTGAAGGCTACGAAATGACAAGGGAAAGTATCACACAGCCTGAGAATAATAGTCCCTCAATATCAGGATCCGACATAATTGCCTCCGTGCTGGTACTTGCCGGAGTCGGAGCCATTTACCTTGGATTCTGGAGGAGGAAAAAGACATAAAATAAATAGGAGTCTCACAGTTAACATATTTTACATTTTTCATATTATGAGTTTGAATAAGAACACACTGAAAAGAAAAGTCGAACACTCCCTTCAGCCGCCAAGCAACAAGGGAGTATCCTGAGCACGCTATCGGAGGATAACATGCAACTGAGAATAGAAACGGTATTAGTATTAAGCATATTGTTGCTTGCTTCACTAACAAGTGTTGCCGCAGCAGATGAAGAGAAAATAAACATCACTTATATTGCACAATTTCCCCATGCAGCGCTGAGAGAGGCTGCTATGAATAGTTCCATTGCGGATGATATATCTTACACATATATACCTGCTTATGATTCCTCTTATGGGCCCAGCTACGAACTTGTAAATGCTTCAGAAAGCGGTTTTTTTGAAACACAGGATATTATTTTCTGTTACATGCTCTGGTCTGGCGTTTACGATCCACTTGACGAAGCATTCTACGAAGCCCATCAGAGCGGTGTTTCTCTAGTAGACCTTACATCTGCAGGAGTGCCGGAATACTTCGATTATACTTCCAATGGCAAACAGGATGATCCTATATATTACTATTACAGTAACATGGGAGTTGATTCCACTATCAGCAAAAGATATGGTGAAAACCTTTTAATGTATCTTGCAAAGGAGTATGGCAATAACTCCGAAATCACTAGCCAATGGCCGGCTATCAAAATTACCTATACCGGTTGGGGAATGCATGGTAATACCTTGCAAAGAGCAAGCTGGACAAATCCATACAGCCAGAGCATGGAGTTCAGATTCTTTCCCACATATTTCAGCAACTATAGCGCCAATCTGGATGAGATCGTTACTGCCGGAGAGCAAGGTATACTTGCAGAGCAGGACGTGATTTTCTGTGAGATGATGAGTTCCGACATTTATAACTCTACAAACTCATGGCTTGGTGAAGCACACGGAAACGGCACAATACTCATCGATATATACTCATCCTCTTCAGACATACCAGCGTACTTCGATTACAGGTACAACGGGTCCGAAAACATAACCCTTATCAAATCATACAATAATATCGAATCGGAACTCTCCAGTTCTCCCAAGAATGCTGAAAATTTCCTTATATGCCTTGCCAAAGAGTACTCCACCGAATCTGGAGTTACCGATGAATGGAACTATGTGAACACTGACCAGACACTGCCGTCTGTGGGCCTTTATCACCCGGACTATAAGGATGGTTATTTTGAGTCCACAGAACAGTACCTGAACTGGTACCAGCAATCCAACTACGACGGACACCGTGTCTACGATCCTAGCCGTCCGACAATCGGCATGTGGTTCCATAGGTCAGATATCCAGAATGAGAACACTGAAGTTATTGATGCTCTTATCAGGGATCTGGAAGGCAAGGACTGCAACGTGGTTGCAGGATTTGATACGTTTGATGACATCACCAAGTACTACTGCAAGGAGAATGGTGAACCTCTTGTACACTGTGTAATTTCAATGAAGAGCTTCAGGCTCAACTATTATAATAATTCTAAGGGCCTTGCAGAGCTTGAAGAACTTGATGTGCCTGTACTTCGTGGAATGGTCGTCGGCGAGTCCACTGACCCGGCTGATGCAAACCGGGGTATCCCAAGCGGACAGGTGGTCTACAAGACACTTGGTCCAAATGTGGACGGAATATTCGAGTTCATTGTTTTGGGTACCGAAATATACAATGATGAAACAGGGACCAGTGAGTATGTACCCATGGACTACCAGATCAGTTGGATTGTAAACCGTTCTATCAATTGGGCTGAACTGAAACTCAAGGAAAATCAGGATAAGAAAGTTGCAGTCATCTATTACAACTATCCGTCCGGAAAAGACAATATCGGTGCAAGTTACCTTGATACGATCTCAAGTATGAGGCTTCTCCTGAATAAAATGGAAGAAAGCAACTATACAGTTACCGGTATTCCGGAAAACAACAGCCAGCTTCTGGAGATGATATATGCACAGGGCATCAACGCAGGTTCGTGGGCTCCCGGAGTCATGGGCGAGATGGTCGAGAACAGAACCGAATGGGGATTGCACCTCATACCTATGGAAACATACATACAATGGTTCGAGGAAGAGATACCAGAAGACCTGAGAAGCCATGTCATCAAGCAATGGGGTGAACCCTGGGCAGAGGAACTCCCTCAGAACCAGAGTCTGATGATATGGAAGGATGACACGGGGAAGCAATACATCGTTATACCTACTGTACGTTTTGGGAACGTATGGATTATGCCACAACCTGCAAGGGGATTCCTGCAAAACGATAATACAATGTATCATAGCAGCATCGTACCGCCACCGCACCAGTACATTGCATTCTACCTATGGCTTAACAAAGAATGGAAGGCTGATGCAGTTATCCATCTGGGAACCCACGGCACTCACGAGTGGCTGCCAGGACAGGCTTACGGAATGAATCGCTCTTCAGAATGGACTCCGCTGATGTTGCAGGATCTGCCCAACATTTATCCATACATTGTGGCAAATGTGGGTGAAGGCCTGACTGCTGAATATCGTGGTAATGCACTTATCATAGACCATTTGACACCTACACTTATGAGATCAGGCACTTATGGCTCCATTGCTAATATATCCATGCTCATGCAGGAGTACTATGGACCCGAACTATCAACCCAAACCAAAAAAGCATATCAGATGTCAATTATCAACGAAATGGAAAGCTGCGGTCTGGATGAGGATCTGGATGTAAATACAACCGAACTTTACATGTACAATGAGACACTGTTCGATGATTTCATCAGGAACGTGCTCCACGAATATATAGAGGAGATAGAAGGAGAGAACATACCTTACGGGATGCATGTACTTGGCGTTGTCCCTGCAATGAATACCAGCAGCCCTGAAGGAGATGAACTCTCGGCAATGGTCAGACAAATGATGGGGAGCAAATTCAAGACAAGTATCACTGCAGCATTCTACCCTGAAGAAGAGTATCCGCTTGGAATTCCGTCAAATGATACTAAAGTGGACAGGCTCATATGGGAAGTCGTCACTAATGGGACCGATATCGATAAAGCCCAGTTAAGTGTGTACGGAACCACGAACGAATCTGTCTCCAATAGCCTCAGTTACGGACTAGTGTACAGACAGATGCTGCTGGATAGTGAGATCGAGATCGACAGAGTAATCTCAGCTCTCAGTGCCGGATTCATACCTGCGGGACCGGGGACTGATCCTATCATGAACACAAATGCAGTACCAACCGGCCGCAACTTCTACGGAGTGAACCCCGAACTTTATCCTTCAGTTGCAACCTGGAACCTTGGAAAGGCACTTGCACAGGATTTAATTATTGATTATTACGAGAAATACGGAGAGTACCCGTGTAAAGTATCCTTTTCGAGGTTCGGAGTGGAGTTTATAAGAGATCATGGCACACTGGAGGCTGAAGCGCTTTACCTGCTTGGTGTGGAGCCTACATGGGATGAAAACGGAGTTGTCAACGGCCTCAGGCTTATTCCAGAAGATGAACTGTTGCCTAACTATAATTCATCGATACCCGGCAGGCCACGCATTGATATCGTTTATACTACTGCAGGTATGAGGGATGCTTTCCCTGACAAGCTCAAAATGATTGATGAAGCAGCCAGAATGGCAAATCTTGCAGAAGCAAGCAACTATCCCAACTATGTCAATATGAGCACCATTGCAATATACAGCGAGCTGTACGATTCCTTCCTTAACAATACAGGTAATGAGACATATGCTGCTGAGATGGCAAGCCAGTTATCCACGATGCGCTGTTTTGCCGTTAAGGATGGGACATATGAGATAGGGGTTGCAAATGCAGTGGACTCCAGCGGAACCTGGGACAATGAATCAGAAATTGCAGAGCTCTACTTAGACAAAATGGGGTATGCATATGGTACGGATCTCTGGGGATTCGATTGCTCGGAGTTACTGATCGCAAACCTGAGGAATGTAGATGCATCCGTACACTCGGATTCTTCCAACCTATACGATACGCTGGACAACGATGATTTCTATCAGTATTTCGGAGGGCTCAACCTTGCAACAAGATATGTCAGCGGCAAGACCCCGGAAATGTATGTTTCTGATACCCGTGATTCCGAGGCAGCACGCATGGTCGGCCTGCAGGAGTACCTGAATGTGAACATACGTTCCAGATATCTTAACGATAAGTGGATTGAAGGCATGATGAACTCGGGCTATGCCGGTGGTAGAATGATGGCTGAGTTCGTCGACAATCTGTGGGGATGGGAAGTCTCCAATCCTGAACTTGTTGACGACAGTATGTGGGAAACAGTCTATAACACCTACATCAACGATGAAATGAAGGAGTTCTTTAACCAGAATAACCCGGGCGCCTATCAGTCCATTACTGGCAGGTTACTAGACGGTGTACGTAAGGGCTACATTGACCTACCTGATGACATTGTCAATAACCTTGTTAAAGAGTATACGGAATCAGTTGCAGAGAATGGAGCAACATGCTGCCACCATACCTGCGGGAATCCGCTACTGGACGATTTTGTACAGGGTAACATGGGAGCAGCCGGTGTGAGTCAGCAAGTTCTGGATGCATACAATAAGAAAATGTACGATGCAACCCAGAGAAGAGAGTTCCTGACATATAATACAGAAACAGTTGCGTCACCCCAAAGCAGCTCAAGAAGCAGCAGTTCTACCGGGACTGAACTGAAAGTGGTCGAGTCAGGAACCGGAACAAGTAACCAGACCATGATGAGCGACTCCGGAGCCGGAATTGATTCCGGCACACCTGTGCAGGATGCTGCAAAGTCAGCACCGGATAACTATATTGAAGGCTACGAAATGACAAGGGAAAGTGTCAGCAGCCCTGACAGCAGCAGCATCTCCTTCTCCGGTTCGGACATAATTGCCTCCGTGCTGGTACTTGCCGGAGTTGGAGCCATTTACCTTGGATTCTGGAAGAGAAGGAAGATGTAAAATGCACAAAGCTCTATGCCAGAACTTATCTGGCATGCTTTTCTTTTTTACTCTGCCCATCGATAATTCTTTTTCCATATAGGTTTTTATATACACATATTAATTATCGAGTATGTATAAATCGAGAACAATACATATCTGATTTTATATACATTTGAGTGCAGATATGTGGACATTTACAAAAAAGTCCACTGTGTCGACTAAAAACCGGATGTCTGGCAATGCACAAAAAAGTACTGTTCTTGTTGAGTATAATTATACTCTTCCTCACAGTTTCACTCGTTGGAGGCGATGGAAATGATGCATATGAAAATAACAATGACAACTTGATACTTCTCAAAGCAGGCACGATACACACGGGTACCAATCCTATTGATTATGAGAATGGATCTTCAGGAAACATCGGACCCTCTCCAGCATCCTCTGCTGTCGATGCGGCAGAAAGCAATAAAGATCCTGAACATTACTACATTGTGCAGTTCAAAGGACCTGTGCTCGAAGAATGGAAGGGTGAAGTTACCGGGACCGGAGCAGCTCTTTTCGATTACATCCCCAATAACGCCTTTATCATAAGGATGGATTCTTCACAAAAAGATCAGGTGCAATATTTTGATTTTGTGATATGGACAGGAGAGTACAGAGCAGAGTACAAGAAGGATCTAGATTTTGGAACTGATTCTAACTTGCCAGTGGCTTCATCGACCGGCACAGAAGCCGACCTTATATTGGTCCTTTTTGACGAGAACGAAAGTGAAAAGATAGAAGGAGAGATATTTTTCCTAGGTGCGACCATTGTGGAAAGTTCCGGCAATATCCTGAGAGTCAGTGTTCCCACATATCTAATCGACGACCTTGCAGCTATTGAAGGCATCTGCTGGATCGAAGAATATGAAGTGCCGGTCGTTTTTAACGATGTTGCTGCAGAGATAATCAACGTCAAACCCATCCATAACAACTATAAACTAAACGGGACCGGGCAGACAGTAGCTGTGTGTGACACGGGATTGGATACGGGAGATCAAAACACTGTTCATGCGGACATTCGGGGAAGGATAGTAAAAATATTTGACCTTGTCAATGATGGTGCAGAAGACCAGACTGGTCATGGCACACATGTGACAGGATCTGTTCTTGGAGACGGAACACTTTCAGGAGGGAAGTATAAAGGTACGGCTCCCGAGGCACTTCTTGTATTCCAAGCTGCAGCTAATGACGCTGGTAGTCTTACAGGTATTCCGATGGATCTGAATAACCTTTTCCAGCAGGCATATAACGAGGGTGCAAGAATCCACACCAATAGTTGGGGTTACACCAATGATAATGGGAACTATAGTTCGGATTCACAGCAGGTTGATGCATTCATGTGGAACCATCCTGACATGCTGATACTCTTCTCTGCAGGCAATCAGGGAACTGACCAAGATAAAGACGGAGTAGTGGATCAAGATTCACTTACAACCCCTGCAACAGCAAAGAACTGTCTGACTGTGGGAGCCTCGGAAAGTAATAGATCAGCGCTTCTGACTAAATGGGACGCAACTATCTTTGGATATCCTATTAGTAATGATATTAAAGCCAATAATATTGAAGGAATCGCTGCTACTAGCAGTCGTGGACCAACAGATGATGGCAGAACAAAACCAGATATCGTTGCTCCTGGCACGTATATAGCATCTACAAAATCCAGTATCGCTAGCGCTCTTTATAGCATGCCTGGTTATCCAGAATATGCATATTCTACTGGCACCAGTATGTCCACCCCTCTTGTTGCCGGGACAGCAGTGCTTACCAGACAATATTATACCGACATCGAGAAGTTAACAAGCCCGAGTGCCGCACTGATCAAAGCTACTTTGATCAACGGCGCCCACGACATGACCCCCGGACAGTACGGCACCGGAAGTTATCAGGAAGTTCAAAAAAGACCTGACAATTCTCAGGGATGGGGGCGCGTTGATGTAGAGAACTCACTCTTCCCGGAGTATCCGAAAGTTATTGCGTACTATGATAACGAGGCAGGCCTGGGAACTTCAGGATCATGGAGTGCTAAATATAGTTACATTGAAGCAGGGAGCCCGTTGAGAGCAACGCTCGTATGGACCGATTATCCTGCAAGCCTGTCTTCCTCAAAGGCACTTGTCAACGACCTAGATCTGAAGATGTCTGATTCCACGAACACGTATTACGGTAACAACGGACCTGACCGTGTGAACAATGTAGAGGGAGTCGAGATCAAAAGTGCTACAGATGGAGACTATACAGTCACAGTCAGCGGTTACAACATCGTTGAACCGAAAGCTCAGCCGAAGCAACCTTTCGCACTTGTTCTTTCGTTCACCTGCGATAACAACGAGTATCCTGCACCAGGCTCTTCTACTGCCAACAGTACAACCATAGTCTCAACAGATATCGTCCATCCGGGAGGAGTGAACAAAAGCTCCATACGTATGAGTATCAACGGCGCTTCCGCACCTGTATCTTCGTTTGTGACTATAGATGGTGGGTACAGGATACAGTACAATGCAGCTACTCCTTACCAAAGCGGGGACTACAATGTATCTGTCACAGCCATGACGACAAAAGGGCAGGCATTCTCGTACGGATGGGACTTCAATATGAAACCTGTTATTAAGGATTTTAGTTTTTCCAAACTCAATCCTGTCGTGCCCGGTGTTATTAACGAAGATGCAAAAACCGTTAATCTTACGGTGCCTTACGGAACAGATGTGAAGTCGCTAGTACCTTCAATAGTACACAATGCCGCCAGCGTTTCCCCTGCTTCCGGGGTTGCACAGGACTTCAGCAAACCCGTAACATATATTATAACAGCTGCAAATGGAACAAAACAGAACTATATAGTCACGGTAACAGTAGCTCCAAGTTCTGCTAAGTCCATTACAAGTTTCAGATTCAATGGACTCGATCCGGATGTAGTGGGAGCCGTTAACGAAACATCGAAGACAATAGAATTAACAGTACTTTATGGGACGGATGTGACTGCACTTGTACCGACAATAGTGCATAACGGAACAAGTATATCTCCCAATAGTGGGGTGACGCAGGACTTCACAAACCCAGTGGTGTACACAGTTACAGCTGCAGACAAAACTACTCAGAAGTATACTGTTACTGTCAAGACAGCAGCTCCCGGCACCAATGCTAACTTAGCTGCTCTGACGATAAGCAAAGGTACGTTGACCCCTACATTCAGTAGTATTGTAAACTCTTACAATGTCAACGTAGACTACAAAGTGAATGCAGTTGATGTAACTGCAACTCTGTCTGATTCAAAAGCATCAATGAGTATAAATGATCAAGTCACAAGCAGCGGCACAGCTAAAACAATTGCGCTTCAGCCTGCAGGAAGCAAGACTACTGTCACGATTGCAGTGACCGCTGAGGACACGACAACCGAAAAGACCTATACCGTAATCGTGAACAGAGCCGCAGCACCAGCAAAGGATGCAAACTATCTGGTCACTGTGGCTCCGGTTACCGGTGGAACAGCGAATGTCACTGCAGATAAGTCCTCAGTGAAACCTGATGAGACAGTGAATGTGACAATTGCCGGTATTGAGGCTGGCAAAAGATTTTCCTCAATAAGTGTGACAGGTGACAGCGGAACCGTGCAGACAAGTACAATAAGCCCAGGGGCCAGCTACTCATTTGTAATGCCGGCTGAGAACGTAACTGTGGCAGTTGCACTGACGGCGGAACAGTCCACAGTAACTCCTACAACCAGCGGTGGTGGGGGCGGAGGCGGTGGAGGAGGCTCAACAGGAGAAAAGGCCGAGAACATAGAACTGAAGGACGTAAGCTCTGTCTTTGTCGGCAAGGATCTTGTGAGGTTCGATTTCAAGAATCCGAATAACGACGTTCAGTATATAGAGTACATCTCGCTGAAGAACGCGGGAACGATAACTGCAACCGTTGAGGTGCTTAAGAGCAGGTCCGTTTTTGCCGGCTCCTTGCCTGAAGGAGTGGTCTACAGACACATCAACATCTGGCTCGGCAAAACAGGATATGCCACTGAGTCTAACATAAGAAACCCGATAATTGTATTCAGAGTTGATAACAATTGGGTGAGCAGCAACAACATTGACCCGGCATCCATTGCTCTGAACAGGTACGCCGATAATGCCTGGAACAGGCTCCCCACAGAGCAGACAGGTTCGGATGCAGACCACCTTTACTTCAAGGCTACGACTCCGGGATTCTCTCCTTTTGCAATCACGGGCGAGAGCTTCCCTGACGAGACAACATTGCATAGCACATCTGAAGCTACGTTCTCCACAGGATTAGCAGGGAGCGACGGCGGCACTCTGAACAGTTCGGACGACTCAAAAACAGATGCAGACCGGCCTGAAAAAACATTGCCTGCTCTTTCTGTTACTGTCGCAATGCTGATATTCTCATTGGCCTGCTTCCTTTTCAGGGAGCAGTGACTCTTTTTTAGCACCTTCCTTTTTATGGCAGGTTCACTGCAGACAGTATTATCTTAATTAATTATATTGAGCAGCACAAATAAATATAATACTAATATTATACCTACTATAGTATATAACCCCGGACGTAGGCTTATGCGTGCTAAAAACAAGATTCTCATTACGCTTATTCTGGCTCTGTAGAAATCCTCATTTTGACAACAAAAATAATCTTGACATACCTGTCAAGGTTATGCACTAATAGTTTGAATTTAACTTCC
>JASKKT010000047.1 GCA_030154025.1 Methanolobus sp. | reverse complement strand
GACCTCGCAGAAAACCGCGCACAGCGCCAGATACTAATGAAAATGCAGGACTGGAGTGAATTCCTGCATAACTTCCTGGAACTGTCCAGCTATCCAATATTGAAAGACAAAGGCAGGGTCAGTGCACTGGAAGCAAAACTGAAAGCTGAACAGGAATATGAAGAATACCGGGTAACACAGGATACTACTTACATCTCCGACTTTGACAGAGAGGTCCGTCGCATCATGGAGAGTAAGGATGAATACAACTAAGCTCATTGAGTCCAAAATCACTTATAACAACTTACAATATTCATCTAGGAATAATTAATTTAAAATCACAAAAAGAGGAACTAACCATGAAAGTAGTCGCTATAAACGGAAGTCCACGTAAAGAAGGAAACACAGCAGCAATGCTGAAAAGACTCACATCCAAACTCGAAGCTGAAGGGATAGAAACTGAAACTATCAATATTGGCGGTAAGAAGGTTCACGGATGTACAGCATGTATGAAATGTTTTGAGAAAAAGAACAATCTTTGTGTCTTTGATGATGATGGCATCAACGAGTGCATCACAAAGATGAAGGATGCTGACGGAATTGTGATCGGTTCACCAACTTATTTTGCTGATGTGACAACCGAGACCAAGGCACTCATTGACCGTGCAGGATATGTATCTCTTGCAAACGGCGGGTTCCTTGCAAGGAAAGCCGGTGCGGCAGTTGTAGCAGTTCGAAGGGCGGGTGCGATACATGCTTATGATTCCATCAACCATCTATTCGGAATCACCAGCATGGTAACCGTGGGGTCATCTTACTGGAACCTTGGTATAGGACTCAACCCCGGAGATGTCAATGAGGATGAAGAAGGTATGAGGACAATGGACAACCTTGGAACTAACATGGCATGGTTACTCAAAAAAATCAAATCCGAGTAAGTATAAATCAAAATTAAGAGAAAGATCAAAGTTGAAGTCAAAGTTTAAATTGAACCTGAATTTCAAATAAAAAAATCAATGGAATCTAAGCCTATGGCTTAAATTCCTTCAACCTCACTTTATCATCATCAATTTCGATGTATTCAAGTGCTTTGTTATCTCCGAATCCCCAGCTTCCGGTATTTGCAACCCTGTTCCTTTCATCAACATAAGCCAGGTGAGTGTGACCGTATACCAGATACTGGTCAGGACGCACATTCAACAGGAAATGTCTTGTGTTTGCAGCTGCAAGCTCCATAATGGGTTCAATAACATAATGTCGGTTGTATTTACCAATCCTCTTTTCCGGTGGCTCCATCATTGATTTGAGTGCGGATTTTGGTTCACTTGGGAACCTCTTCAGCGTATCCCAGAAAGAACGCTTGGACTGGATCTCTTTCCATACCATCTCAGCAGCATTGCCTGCATCGTCGCCTGCAAGGCACATGTGTTCGCTGAAAGCCTCATAAGTTGTCATTGATTTGTAGTATGGGTTGCATAGCACCTCAAGCTGATATCCGTGGAAGAAGAAAAACTCCTGATCTTTGCTCTTAATGACCTCATGCTTCTTCACTTTGAACGGGAAATTCTCTTTCAGCACCTCACTCATACGAAGCAGATAGAAATCATGGTTACCAACAACGTAATGGACCTCCGTTTCGTCCAGTATATCATTCAATATGGTCAGGGACCTGGAACATTCTATCACAGCTTTTGTGAAATCTCTTCTCCATATATCGATTATGTCTCCAAGGAGAACAAGGTGCTCTACATCCTTATTTCTTAGTTCCTCTATAAATTTAACAAACTCCTTTTCCTTTGCCCCTTTCATACCCAAGTGTACATCTGAAACGGCTATTATTGACATCTATTACCCCCATATTTTCAACAATACCAGATCGTAGTTATTCTCTGGTAATTTCTGATAAGAATTTCATTTTAAAAGCTTATCTTTTTTTTGGCGACAGTAATTATAAATTCATAAATCTGGCCCGTATAATGAATAAGAAATCGATAATATATGGTGGCTCATTTTGAGGTCTCCATTGAAACTTATGTGAATACAGAAAGCGCCTCAATTTGCCAATTCCTGCACTTTCTCTGCATAGAAGATATTTCAAAGCACGTGCAACGTGCTTATTATGCCAACAACAGTTGGCATTACAGATATAGCATTTCTTCAATGATAAAACTCTTCATTGTGATGTGTTTCAGGCAGTTGTCCTATGAGAAAACTGTCGCCTCTTTAACAGAGGAAGAAGCAATACTGCTCGCTTTTCACGATGACAATGGTGTCATAAAACTTCCTTCACCAAAGACATTACATAATTTCGTAAAATACCGGTTGGGTGAAGATGGAATAAGTGAAATAATGATGTTGGTCGGTGAAAGGATTCTCAAACTTACTCAAATAAAAGAAGCTAAGATTGATTCAACTCCGCTTGAAGCTTCAAGATACGATAAATATGCTGATTATAATTCCCACTACGAATGCAAAATGGACAAAGCCCATATAACGATGATAGGGACATATCCCGTTTTCATGACACATACAAATGGCAAAGCAGGGGATTCCCCTGAACTTATCAAACATGTTGAAGCATTGAAGAAAATGAATGCTGATATTGATCTTTATTCAGCTGACACGGGTTACAAAGCATTTACGAATCATGCAGATATTTGGTATCATCTGCATGCAAGGCCTGTTATTGCTTATCCTAAAAATGCTGTAATCAGCACAGAGGGTGAACTTGACCGAATTGATCACTGGGTGAATAAAATGTGGAAAATAGGTGGGGATGTACATGCAAGTATTGAATCCAAGCTAAAGTTCCTATATGAAAATGAGAGGGCTGAACAGGTTGGGATGTACTTGCGGAATCAAAATATGAGAGATCGCTCGTTCCTTAGCCTGTACAAGAAAAGAGGAGAATGTGAACCAAAGCATGGACACATTAAGGATGTGGTCAAGTTCGATATCAGAAGAGTTAGAGCAGAGAGTAGGAAACTCTACTCTCTACTGAGTTTTATAGCGTACCAGTTGCTTGTACTTACAGAAGTACAAAATGGGTTTACGAAGAAAAATTCATTTGGAAGGTTTTATTGAAATGATATGTCTAATTAGAATGGAAGGGTTTGGGAGCTAATTAGATATCCTCGTTTTTATACCTGCCTCTTGCCAAAATGATTAAGAACTTAAACCGCAAATTATATTCAGATTTGTTATCAATAATGGTGCGAAAAACATGCCCGAAAATCTCTACTCCCATCTAAATGAAATTCTGGAAGGCAAGCAGCTTTCCATCAGTGCCATCACCCGTGAGTTAAAAGAAGTCGGGATAAATGAGCATCGGCTTGTGATGACAGGCTATCTGCGCGCACTCAGGGACCTTAAGAAACTGAATGAAGTTGACATCCCCCCTTCGAAGGTCTACATAAAGATCGACTCAAAGGAAAATATGCTGCCGGACATATATTCTCTCCTGGGGAAGGAAGCAAGGCATCTTGAACCGGAATTCGCTTTACCGGTTGCGGTGTACGTTATCACGAATGTGCTTGACAGGCCTGTCTTCAAGGAAGAACTGCAGAAGGCAGGTTTCAGTTCCAAGAACATAAACGACTGCCTTTCCAGGCCCGGCAGTGCCATAAAAGAATCCCGCAATGAGAACCTGAAGGAATACGCCGCAAGCATTACGCGGATAGCGATCCCTGTCTCGGATCCGGCCTATGAAGCCGACCAGCTCAGCCCTGAAATTCTCAGGCACGCCAATCATCTGCTGCTGAAGATGCTAAAACTATCCGTAGACATAAGTGGCCTGACTCCCAGAACAAAGAAGACCACAATCAATGACTTTGGATAATACTTTACAATCAGGGAACTCAGAATGACGCAAATCAGAGTTGCCTGTATCCAGATGGATGTCAGCCTGTGCCATAAAGGGAAAAACCTGGAGAAAGCCCTGGAGATGGCAGAGCAGGCCGTACAGGAAGGTGCCGAACTGGTGGTCCTGCCGGAAGTATTCTCAACAGGCTTTTGCTATGACAATATGGAAGCCTCTGCTGAGGCTGTCACAGGCCCGACGGTAAGCGCACTCCTTGCCTTCTCCAGCAAACATGATTGTATTGTGGTGGCTTCTCTTATTGAAAGGGGACTATGTGACGACGGGAACCTGTCAGGGACCGTCTATTACAACCTGGGGCTCTGTCTGGAGTCCGGCGAAATCAGGGGCACTTACCGGAAAACACATCCTTTCAGCAGGGAGCGGCACTACTTCTCTCCAGGTGACAGCATCTCTCCCATCAGGCTCAGGAAACGTGATCTGATCATCGGCCTTGAGATATGTTATGAACTCAGGTTCCCCGAGGTCGCAAGAAAACTCTGCCTCGCCGGCTCCGATATACTGATAACCGTTGCAGAGTTCCCGGACCCCAGGCAGCATGTGTGGAGAACACTTGCAATGGCCCGGTCCATGGAGAACCAGATTCCTCACATTGCCTGCAACCGTACAGGCGTAAGCGGGGACACATCCTTCTTCGGCGGCTCGCTTATTGTGGACGCTTCAGGCGCGATAATGCGGGAAGCAGGTGAAGAGGAATGTATCCTTGTACATGATATTGACACTGCCTGGACAGTAAAGGTAAGGGAATCCATAACCGTGTTCAAGGACCGCAGAGGGGACCTTTACTGAATACCGTGGGTGACAGGCCTTACTTGTGGAGCGTGATCCAGAATACAGCGCCTTTTCCTGAAGGATTGTCCTCCACACCTATCTGTCCGTCATGAAGCTCCATGATCCTTTTGGCAATAGCAAGCCCCAGCCCTGTTCCCTTTATATTCGTTTTTCCCGCACGCCTGAAACGGTCAAAAATATACGTCTTCTCATCGTCTGAGATCCCAATGCCATTATCTGCAACGGAGATCTTCCAGTAATTGTCGTTAAGGGGATGGACTTTTACTTCGATCCTGCTTGCAGGGGGTGAGTATTTGATGCTGTTGGATATCAGGTTCGAGAACACTTCCTCTACGATCCTGTTGACCTGGGCAGGATATTTTCCATCCGGCCTGAACTCTATCTGGATCCCTTTTTCATCTGCTCTTGGCTGCAGTCCCTGTACAACATCTTCCAGGATCGTTCCAATGTCCAGTTCCTCGAACTCCAGCTCCTCGACGCTTTCCAGTTTGGCGAGGTTTGCGGCGTTCTCGATCATCTGGATGAGCTTGAGGTTGTTCCGTTCTATGACCTTGAGTGCCTCTGTCTTTTTTACGTCCCTCTCGCACTCGATCAAATACTCCGCATAACCCTTGATCACGGTTGCAGGGTTGATGAGGTCGTGCCTGAGAATATCGGTGAAAAGGTCCTTTAACTCGTTTGAGCTCTTGAGCCTTGCTGAATAACTCTTAAGTTTATCTTCCGCGATCTTCCTTTCCCTTATCTCTATCTCAAGCTGCCTGTTCTTTGAATTGAGTTCCCGGGTCTTTTCCTCTATCTTATCCCTTAATATGAAGCTGAGTATTATAAGTATCAGAAGAAGGCCACCGCCGATACCCACCGACAGTTTCAGCCACATAGGGCTCTCCCAGGTGTACACTCCAGTTGCCTGTCCATTCTGTGATATGGACAGCACTGCTTCTGATACTCCTTGATTACCGGTCTCCATCCCAATATGTGCCTCAGTTCGATCTTCGGCAAAGACCGGCTGCGTTGCCATTAAAAAAAGCAGCATTAAAAGAACAAGCTCAAAGATGGTGTTCCTGCATAGTTCCTTATGGGACCCCGTTTCTCTGGCTTCTCTCCGGCAGCTTTTATCCATTGTTGATATATAAACAGATTTAATATATATCTATTCTCTTTTCCAAATAACGTAAGAGCGTGCCGGATGGATTGAGAAAGGGAAAAGAAGGCATGGCCTTAAGGCCATGCCTGGATAGTTTCTTCTTAAGTCTGTGCACTTACTGTTCCAGATATATTGCAGGTCTCAGGGGCGCTGCAAACTTTGACTTCCCTTCGGGATCGAATTCTGGAGCATCTGCTGAGTAGACCTCCACAAGACATCCCAGCTCGTGCATCAGGCAGTCGCGGTTCTCCTGCAGTATGTTCTTCTCGTCAAGGTCGAACTCATGCATCATCTCGAACCGTTCCGTTTTCATGCTGGTCATGTCAGGGACGAGCTTTTGCACGTACTTTGGTATCTCCTTGCCGTAGGCGCGGTTCTCCGGGTCTGCCATCAGGGTCTTGATGAGCTTGCCCGGATTGAGATCGCCTTCCCTGAACATATCAATTGCAGCCTTGAATGCCTTTGTCTTCCATTGCGGGGAAGTGTAGAGCACCACTTTCTTGGGAATTATCTTGGTGACCTTGATGATCTCCTCGACGTCGGACAGGGTATTACAGACCAGCTCCTCGGCAAGTTCGGCATCATGGTCAACGAAGCGTGGGCAGAATATCGGGTACGGTGCAAGTGACACGAAATCATTTTCCTGGTGTCCCATTGCAGACCATATCTCCTCACAGATATGGGGAGTGAACGGGGCCATAAGCCTGACCCATACATCAAGTACATCGTACAGCACTGCGCTTCCTCCACGTCTCTGGTACCATTTCACATCATTGTAAAGCAGGAAGAATGCGCTCTGGAGTGCACCTCTTGTACGTATCGATGTCATATCGTTGTTCGTGTCCCTGACGAACTGTTGCAGCCTGCTGAGCATCCAGCGGTCGATGAGCTTCAGTTCTCCTTCGGCCCCGGGCCTTGCACCTGATCCAATTATCTCCATTGCAAGCTTGTAGAACCTGTCAATCTGCTTCCTAGCGCTTTCAACTCCTGCGTTCCTCCAGTCCGCATCCTGTGTCTGTTCCGCACTGGAAAGGATGTACATGCGGGTGATATCCGCACCATAATCAGTTACTGCCTCCTTCATGGTGAGGATCGGACCCTTGGACTTGCTCATCTTCTGTCCTTCAAGTGAAACGAAACCGTTCACAGCAAGGGCGCGGGGCCATTTGTCCTCTTCGAATATGGCCACGTGATGGAAGAGGAAGAACAGCAGGTGGTTTGGCACAAGGTCCTTCCCGGATGAGCGCAGGTCCACAGGATACCAGTAATCCAGATCAGCCTTCATACGGGCTATAAGCTGCTCGCTGAGCCCTGTATCGGTAGCTGTCTCCTGGACAGTGCCCCTGCCAAGGAGCACGTAGTCAAACAGCTTTGGCGTGAGCTGCTCGGGCTTGATCCCCTGGGCAAAGAACTTGTTGGTGATATAATAGGACATGTAGATGGTGGAATCGCCCAGTGACTCGATGAGCCATTCCTTGTCGAAGGGCAGTTTTGTCCCGAGTCCTTTCTTCCTGGCACATGCCTTGTCCTTGAGCCAGTCCACCTTGTTATTGAACTCGACCCTGATCTCCTCAGGGATGATCTCCATCTTACTGATGCATTTGTAGACCTTGTCCTTCCACTCGGGGTTGGAGTAGTTAAGGAACCACTGTCCTTTGACCATGTTAACAACACATGGGGTGCCGCAGCGGCATACTACAGGTTCGCTGAACTCGTAGAGCAGTTCGCCGATGCCCTGGTCCAGCAGGTCCCTTGTGAGCACATCCTTGATCTTGGATACTGCGATTCCTGCATACTTGCCGGTGTTTTCCTTCAGTACGCCTCCATGGAACTCCCTGCGGTACACGAGCTTGGTGGCCTCTTCGGCTTTGGGGTCTTTCTGGTCCTTAACACCAAGCTGATTGACCGCATCAACTGCGGGATATTCCCCGAAGTCCTTGACATCTATGAGTGATATGAGCTCAATGTCCCTGACATTCTCCCTGATTCCATATGCTGTCAGGTCCTTATCGTATAGGTCCTTGAGGGCAAGGTAGTCATAGGGTGCATGCGCTGGCACGCTCATCACAATACCGCTTCCGTTACCGCCCTTTACGAAGGATGCTGGCAGCGTGATAACCTCTTTACCGGTGAGGGGGTTCTTTGCCTTGATGCCGATAAGGGACTCCGAGGGCACATTCTCCAGAAGCTCGACATCCCTGTCCGTGTAGGTGAGCTTGTTATAGGCCTCTTTGCTGACAACCCAGAACTCTTCTTTGCCGTTCTTGCTCACCCTGAGCTTGACGTGCTCGATGTCAGGGTTCACCCAGAGGTTGGTGACACCAAATATCGTTTCGGGCCTGAGTGTGGCACAGGGCAGTATCATACCGTCATACTCGAACTTGACAAGGGTGAAATCCACAATCGTTGCTTCCTCGCCATGAAGGATGTCGTGATCCTCCACAGGGTTCTTGTCATGAGGACACCATTTTACCGGGTGCGCTCCCTTGACGATAAGCCCCTTGTCATGGAGCAGGTTGAACTGCCATTCGATGAACTTCTTGTAAGTGGGGTCCGTGGTTGTGAACTTGCGCCTCCAGTCGATGGAATATCCGATTGAGCGCATGGCCTTCTCAGCCTCTACCTTGAAGTAGTCCACAATCTTCTCAGGAGTGTCAAGGGTATGCAGTATGTCTTCCGGGATGCCGTGCAGCCTGGAGTACACGTCCATGGTCTGCGGGTCCCTGTTAGATATGAGTTCCGCAAGTCCCACGATAGGCGTTCCCGTTACGTGGAAACCCATGGGGTAGAGCACATTGTATCCAAGCATTCTCTTATGCCTTGCAAGTACATCTCCTATCGTGAAGGTCCTTGTATGCCCTGCGTGTAAGTTGCCGTTCAGGTAAGGGTAAGGGATGGTTATGAAGTACTTCTCCCTCTCATCCGGTTCCGGTTCGAAAATCCGGCTCTCATTCCAGCGGCTCTGCCATTTTAATTCTGTTCCCTGCGGATCATAATCCTGTTCCATTGTTCGCACCTTCTCACGCCGGACATAAATCCTTAATGAAGCTTCATTCTAGTTATCAACTGCAGATATTAACTTTATGTATAAAAGGCAACCTTTTCGTGTCTTTTTCGTCTGCATGTGTAGGTTTATATTCGTAATAATTACCAACCTAAATAAAATACACGCAAATCCCTCTTATTTTGTGCTTTTTACCGATACGCTTATTCAAAGGGAGTCCAATTTCAGCCTATGTCATTCCAGATACTTGCAGGCAGCATACACATCAGCGAGGTACCTGAGTTCCTGGCCGGGGTATCCTCGGTCGCATCGGCTAACGGCACGGTCATCCAGGCCATGGATGCAGGGAAGATAGCAGGGGAAAGGCACGTGCGCTTTGCTGTGCAGAAGGCCACGCGTGCGTTTGAGGGAAACTACAACTCTGCCAAGGATCTGGGTATCGAGATAATGCGATATGCTTCAGGGAAGAGGCAGATAGAGGAAGCGTTCTCCATGGGTGTGCATGAAGGGGACATGGATATTGTCTTCGTCATTATCGGCGGGGAAGAGGGGGTGGACAGATCTGCTGAGTCCCTGAAGGGCATCATTGAAGAAAAGGACACCCTGGCATATTCATTGCTTAAGAGGGAAAGCATAATCTCACAGTTCGATATTACTGCAAAGGAGATCGAAGCAGCCGGAGAAGATATATTATCAGACCTGGTAATAGAAAGGGTTGCTCTTGTTGATGTACTAAAGTAGTTTAACTTTTAAAGCGGGAGCACTAATATAGTTACTACGAATACTGTTGCTATCGCTTGTTTATCAGTATGTCATAATAATTACCGAAGAATGAAGATGATCCTATGAAAGACAATTGCATGGAAACTATAACTCATCCCAGAACAGCTGAAGAGATGATTAACGGAGCAGGCCCCATTGAGAGTAGCCTGCTGCCAAGGCTGCTGCATGTTACAGAGGCTGCAGCCATTGCGGCTTCTTACCAGATCGGCCGCGGAGAGAAGAACTTCTGCGACGAGGTGTCGGTGGAAGCAATGAGAAGGATGCTGAACTGTCTTGACATGAGAGGTATTATCAAGATCGGTGAAGGGGAAAGGGATGAGGCTCCCATGCTCTTTATCGATGAGCAGGTCGGTAAATGGGAGGGAGGCGTCGAGGTTGACATCGCTGTGGACCCCCTGGAAGGTACCAATCTTGCAGCCAACGGTATCCCCGGTGCTATCTCGGTGATGGCTATGGCTGAGAGAGGTGGGCTCTTCCACGGTCCTGACATCTACATGGATAAGATAGTGGTAGGCCCCCAGGTCGTGAAGTATGAAAGAGAGCACCCTGGTGAGAGAATAGACCTTGACGCTCCTGTGCGGCATAACCTGAGGATCGTTGCAGAGGCCCTTGACAGGAACATTGAGGAACTTGTCGTTGTCATCCTTGACAGGCCAAGGCACGAGCAGAAGATAAAGGAGATAAGGGAAGCCGGGGCGCGTGTGAACCTTGTAAGCGATGGTGACCTGATGCCCGGAGTGGCAACAGCCATAAGAGGCTCCGGTGTCCATATGGTGCTGGGTGCAGGCGGCTCAGGGGAAGCTGTGCTCACAGCAGCCGCTATAAAGTGCCTTGGTGGTAAGATCCTGGCACGCCTGGTGCTTCCGTCAGTCGCCAACGGGAAGTCCGCCGAGGCTATAGCAAAGGAAAAGGCCGAGAAGATGCCAAGGCTGGAGAAGATGGGCATCACTGAGAAGAACATCAACGATGTACTTGATACCGAAAGGCTTGCTCCCGGCAAGGATATCATCTTCGCGGCAACAGGAGTGACCTCCGGCTCTGTCCTTAACGGTGTCAGCCTCTTCGGTGAGGGCGATGCCCGTGTTAACAGCCTGACAATGGGAAGCTCCGGTGTGGTCAAGTTCACGGACACCATCTACATACACGACAAAGAAGCCAATGTGCTGCGCTTCCGGTAATCCTTAATGAAGGTCCACGTTGCTACATTCGGCTGTTCAGCCAGCCAGGCGTCCGCCGAAATAATGAGGGCTGCTGTCAGGGACAAAGGCCACGTCCTTGTCCCTGAGGGCGATGCCGATGTGCTTGTCATCAATACCTGTACTGTCAAGTACGCCACCGAGCAGAAGATCCTCCACATCATCAGGGAGGCAGGTGAGGCAGGCAAGGAGGTCATAGTTACAGGTTGCATGCCTGAGGTACAGCTTGAGGATATCATGCAAAGCAACCCGCAGGCGCACATCCTTGGGGTGAATTCGGTATCTAGATTGGGGGACATGCTTGACTCACTCTGCTCAGGGGAGGAAGCTGAGGCCGGGAGACGCATGCAGATATTTCTGGAGCGGCCTGAAGGCTTCCAAAGCGTGCCCCGCATACGCTATAATCCTAACATCCACATCTGCCAGCTTTCACAGGGCTGCAACTACTCCTGTTCTTACTGTATTGTAAGTGTGGCCCGGGGCAGGCTCAGGTCCTTCGGACCGGAGGAGATAATCGCAGATATCAGCAGCGCAGTCTCCGAAGGCTGCCGGGAGATATGGCTCACGTCCCAGGACAATGCCCAGTACGGTACTGACAGGCCCGGTAACAATGTCCTCTTGCCGGAACTGCTGCGCATGATATGCGGGATACCCGGGCAATTCAGGGTAAGGGTAGGGATGATGAACCCGTTCTCGGTGCTTCCCATACTTTACGACCTGATCGATGCCTTCGATAATGAAAAAGTATACAAGTTGCTGCATCTTCCTGTCCAGTCCGCATCAGACAGCGTACTGCGGAGAATGAACCGTCAGCACAGCATAGAGGAAGCAAATCATGTCATCAGGCAGTTCAGGGAGAGGTTTGCAGACCTGACACTGTTCACTGACATGATAGTGGGTTTCCCGGGAGAAACCGATGAGGATTTTAAAAAGAGTGTAAAATGGGTGGCTGAGTTCAGGCCGGACAAGGTGAACATTTCCCGGTACACGCCCCGCCCGCGGACAAAAGCCTGGGATTTCCATAATACGGACTCGCGCATCCTTGTAAAGAGGTCCAACGAACTGCACAGGGTGTGCAGGAGCACCAAGTTTGCCTCAAAGAACAGCATGATAGGCTGGGAAGGCAATGTATTCCTATCCAGGGAAGCAAAAAAGCAGGGCATCATGGCACGGACAGATTCATACCTGCCGGTTGTCATCCCCCAGTGCGACCTTGGACCGGGTTCTACCCGCAGGGTGCATATATATGACACCACTCCGGGCTACTTCCTGGGCAGGCTGCTTTGATATGCATGGTAATGACTGTGGTCAGTGGCTTTCCGCGTCCTCGCTCTGGTGGACCTTATCAAGTACCTTTTTGTCGTAGAGGTTGACAATATCGCTGCGTGTGATTATACCCAGTAGCTTCCTGCTGTCTTTCCTGGAGACCACGGGAAGCCTTCCTATATCCTTTGCCGCCAGTCTTTTGAGAACCGTATTGAGAGTCTCATCAGGATATGCCACCTCCACATCCTTTGTGGATATTTCGTTGATGGTCCTGTCAAGGTCGTCTTGTTTTACTTTGTCCCTGAGGTCCTTGAGGGTCACAATACCGCACAGGTCACCGTTCGGATCAAGGACCGGGAACCCTGCATGGCGGCTTGATTGCATGAGGGATATCAGAGCCTTTACACTCTTGTTCTCGGATACCGTCTGCACTTCCCGTTTCATGGCATCCCTGACAAGCAGCGATTCCATGATGTCCACTTCCCTGCCTTTCCTTATGTTGAAACCGCGTTTGCGCAAACCCTCCGTGAATATGGACTCCGGATTCAGGGAGCTTGACACAAGGTTGCTGACCACGCAGGCGAGCATGATCGGCAGGATGAGGTTGTAGTCCCTTGTAAGTTCAAAGAGGATCAGTATGGCGGCAAGAGGCGCATGGCTTGTTCCTGCAAGGACGGCTCCCATGCCTGCCAGCGCGTAAGCCCCTGACTCTGCAGTGATCGCCGGGAAGGCACCGTGCACGATGCTTCCGTAGGCTCCCCCAAGCATGGCACCTGTGAACAGCGCGGGAACAATGGACCCTCCGGATCCCCCGGAGCCCATTGTAAAAGAGAATGCCAGTATTTTCAGGACCACCAGCGCAAGCATGAGATTAAGAGCAAGTTCGTTCGACAGGGCATCCATAATGACATCGTACCCGACTCCGAACACCTGCGGGTAAAAGTAACCTATGATCCCAACAAAAAGCCCTCCAATTGCAGGTTTGAATAAAGGGTTCACTTTCAGTGCATCAAAGTACTCGTGCGATGAATGTAAGAAACGCATCAATGTGACTGCAAATATTCCTGCCAGTATCCCAAGGCCCAGGTAGAATGCGGATTCATAGAAGGGGCTGACCAGGTGATAGCTGGAAACCTCTATGACCCTTACCCCGAAGATGGTGTTGGAGACCAGTGTCGCAAAGACTGCTGATATGACTATGGGTATGAAGGTCTTTGTCTCCAGTTCTCCCAGTATGACCTCGACTGCAAAGACAACCCCTGCCAGAGGGGCATTGAAGGAAGCCGCAATTCCCCCGGCTGCACCGCACCCGAGCAGGATGCTGACCCTGTTGCCGCGTATTCCGAAGAGCTGGGCAAGGGACGAGCCTATACCCGATCCGGCGAGCACCACGGGAGCCTCCTTGCCGGCCGATCCTCCTGACCCGATCGTTATAACAGATGCCACAACTTCCAGAAAGGCATTTCGTGGGGATATCCTTCCTCCCCTCAGTGTAATGGCTTCGATCACTTCTTCAATATCATAACGCCGTGTCCTTATTAACAGATGGGTGAATACACCTACGATGAGGCCTCCAAGTGCAGGCAGGAGAATGATATAGTAACGAGGGTATCCATAGACACTCCCGAAGAAAAGACTCTCACTGCTTTCCAGGGCATAGTCGTAAAGGACGATTGCAAGACCGGTAAGAGTGCCTACGAGGACGGCAAGGGAATTGGACATCACCGACTCACTCTGGAGCCACTGGTTGATATTTCGTTTTGTCACCTTTATGATTGCATCCAATTGTGGTCATCTCTATAGGGGTCTCTGGAAAAGATATCATCCCATAGCGGTCAGGGGTATGATAAACTTTTTGCAGGGCTACTCTTATATTCATAACAATGTATTAATTAATATAAATTTATAAATGCTTCTATATTGAATAATTATATAATATAGGACTGTATATTGGTATCTTGTGGAGAATGCGGGGCCATCAGTGAGTTCACTGTGTATCCGCATACAGTTTACAGTCATAATAAGTGGAGTCTGCTCCAGACATTGTCAACCTGGGGTGAAAAATTGTCATAAGGGTGGTATGAATGCATCCCTTCATAAAAAACGTTAGAACGAGTAGTATACGGGTTATTGTCACAATTAGCTTATACATCGCGCTTGTGCTATGCGCGGTCGGCCTCATTGGTGTCGGTACGGCACCTGCTTCAGGAGTAAACCTATCTGTAGATTTCAATTCAAATGTCACAAGCGGACCTGCTCCTTTGATAGTAGAGTTCACTGGCATCTCTGATAATGCAACAAAATGGGATTTAGGGGACGGGAATGTTTCTGATGTAAAGGATCCTTCTCACACTTACTTTGCCCCGGGTGTCTACAATGTGACACTGACGGTAAGTGGCATGAATGAAACTGTTACTGAGTCAAAGGAAAACTACATTCTGGTGTATCAGCCTGTAATGCCAGAGGCAGACTTTTCTGCGGCCCCCTCTTCAGGCTATGCTCCTTTGAATGTGGCGTTCACTGACCTCTCTAGCAACGCAAGTTCCTGGGACTGGGATTTTGGTGACGGGAACACTTCTACGGAACAGCATCCTGTCCACACTTATAACTCTGCAGGAACTTACACCGTTACTCTTACAGTTGTAAATGAAAACGGTACCAGCACTGAAAGTAAGACCAATCTTATCACAGTATTACAAGTGCCCACATATTCGGTATTCTCGGAGGTTTTTGGAGGTGCTGCAAACATTACAATTGACAGGCCACTTGCAGAAGAAGGTCAAACAGTTAATGTGACCATCAGTGCCATCCAGACAGGTAAGCAGTTTGCCTCTATCAGTGTGACAGGTGAGAGTAATCAGGTGAATGCAACCGAAGTGATTCCCGGAGTCAGTTACACATTCACCATGCCAGCAGAAAACGTAACTGTAAATGTGACACTGGAGAACAGTACAATACTTGTAACTTCAATAACTGTGGAAGGGGAGAACTCTGCTAATACTGTGAAAGTAGGTAAGACTCTTAAAATGATTGCATCAGTAAGTCCAGATGATGCAACTAATAAAAACGTTACATGGTCGGTGGAATCTGGCACCGGAACTGCAACCATCACAGAAGATGGGTGGCTGACCGGAACAGGAGCAGGAACTGTGATTGTTAAGGCTACGGCTAAGGATGGTTCAGGTGTCCAGGATACTATCGAGATCACAGTGACTGAAGCGCAGTCCACAACAACAGCATCATCGGGCGGCGGGTCACAGAACACTGGAGAAAAGAACGAGAACATTGAGCTGAAGGACTATTCTATAAAATACGTCCTGAAGGATACTGAAACACTGTTCGAGTTCACCAAAGAAGGTAACAGCATCCTGAGTCTTGGTTACACGGCCAGCCTTAACGGAGGCCAGACCAAGACCATAATAGAGATGCTTAAGGGTACTTCCACTCTGGTCAGCAAGGCTGCTCCCGGTATTGTCTACAAGAACATGAACATCTGGGTGGGAGACGGGAAGGCACCTGCCATGCTGTCCGATGCAAGGATCGTGTTCAGGGTTGAGAAAACCTGGCTGTCGGAGAACAGGATAGACCCTGCAAGCATCAGGATGTTCAGGTATAGCGGAGGTTCCTGGAACCAGCTGCCAACCAGCATGACTGGTGAGGATGATACCTACGTGTACTATCTTGCAAGAACGCCCGGCTTCTCTGCATTTGCCATCTCCGGCATAAATGAGGCTCAACAGGCAGCTTCAACCGGCGCCCAGCAGGAACTATCCCTTTCGAATGAAGAGAGTGCACAGATGTCAACTGCAGACAGCAAGACTTCCGAAGTCTCCGATGCTGTTTCCCAGGAGGCACAGTCTGCAGGGTCCTTCACGCTCCTGCTGGTCATTGCAGCCATCACGGCCCTTGGGGTACTGAGCTACAGGCACAGGGACTATCTCTCACAGGTTCGGATGCAGCTGGGTAACCCCGATGGAAAGCGCTACAGGCGCATCAGGAAATAGATATAGGTTTTGCTGCCGGTGAGAATCAACCTATCAGCTGGCTGTCTGGCAGGCTGCAGGAGTCCTGTCAGAACCTCTTTTCAGGAAGTATCGTACTTATATTATAATTGAAAACATATACATAATAATATTTATCTGAGTGTAGTTTGAGATAAGCCATATATGGTGGGTCACCCGATTGCTAACTCTCTACAGTATGTCCTGCTTGAAGATGAGAAAAGATTGAAAAGCCGCATTCTTTTTTACCTGTTCGTCTTGCTGCTGTTATTGTCTGTCAATATAGCAGCAGCCAGCCCTCCTGTACAGCCCCCGGCGTGGTGTACAAGAACTTCAATGTATGGGTAGGAGACGCTGAGTTCTCCCCGCAGAAGATAACAGATGCCAGGGTCACTTTTAAGGTGGAGAAAGAGTGGCTCACATCAAAAGATATCGATCCTGAGACAATAGTCCTGTATACATATGCCAATGGCTGGACCCCTCTGTCTGCGGGGAGAACAGGAGAGGACGAGGAATATGTGTACTATACGGCACAGACGCCAGGATTCTCCTTATTTTCCATCGTAAGTACAGAGGACCCATATATGCTCACTGGCGATCAGGCTGGTAAGCCACCGGCTACGGGAGAGGACAGTGTCATCGGGAGCAGTGCAGCGGCCTCCGGTAAGAGTGAGATCCCTCACTACAATACTTACAGGAGCGTTGCGATCCTGCTGGTCAGCCTGCTTGTTGCGGGGGCTGTGGGTATGGCAGGCCTGAAGTACATGGCTCGCCCTGCTGGCAGCGGTAGTATGGATGAGGGCGACAACAGTGATATTAAAAACTGAGGATGCAGATATGATTCGTTGTATCCGGTTCCTTGTCCTGTCTCTCCCCATATTTTTATCTATTATCGGGTTTTAGTATAAGTAAGGGAAGAACCAGGGAACAATATGCTTGACAGAATGTTTGATCCAAATGCTGTAGCTGTTATAGGGGCTTCGAAGAACAAAGGCAAGGTGGGAAGGGCAGTACTTGAGAACCTCATGGCTGCCAGTAACGATATAGATATAATTCCCATCAACCCCAAGGAAGAGGAAATACTGGGGCTTCGCGCCTATCCTTCCATCCTGGATGTCCCCCGGGACAAGAACGTCGAACTTGCAGTGATAGTGATACCGGCAAAGCTGGTTCCCGGGGCTATCGAGCAGTGTGCCCTTGCAGGTGTGAAGAACGTTGTCGTTATCTCGGCAGGCTTCAAGGAAGCAGGCATAGAGGGTGCCCATCTGGAACGTGAATCCGTTGCTTTGTGCGAAAAATACGGCATCGATATGGTAGGACCCAACTGTCTGGGTATTATTGATACAGCATCAGGTCTTAATGCATCCTTTGCCGCAAACATGGCATTGAAGGGCAACATTGCCATGATGTCGCAATCCGGGGCCATCTGTACCGT
>JASKKT010000011.1 GCA_030154025.1 Methanolobus sp. | reverse complement strand
GGCCAGCATCACCGCAACTCCCTGAGTGACTCTGTCCTTATCAGCCAGAACCATCTCAACATAGTGGAGGATATCGGCAGGCTGAGGTCCACCAGGAAGATAGAGATAGAACCGCGCACCAGGGAGGAGGCGTTCAGGTACGCACCGCTTGCGGATGTGCTGCTGCTTGACCATTTCAGTCCGGAGGAGCTGGAATCCCTTGTGCCTGAACTGCGCAGCCTCAACCCCGGGCTGGAGGTGGCTGCAGGCGGCATTGATCTTAAGCTGGTTGCGGAATATGCAAAGCACGTGGATATTATTGTGACCAGCGAGCTGTATTACTCAAAACCCCTTGACCTTACCGCGAAGATAAAGAAACTATGATCTTCTTTTTCCGGAAGTACTCCGGAAATTATATATGCTATTATCACAGAGGTTGTGTGTATATTTCGCATGACCATTGTATATTGGCTTTATGGATTGGCTGATGGACTGATATGTTCCTCCGGTCCGGAAGCCGTCGGTAAAGCAGTTATATCAACAGGTCATTCTTGATTTAACAGTTCTTAATCAAAGCAAGGTGTTAACATGAGCAAACCTGAACTATTGGATTTTAGTGCAACATGGTGCGGACCCTGTAAGATGCAGAAGCCCTTCCTTGAAAAAGTGAAGGAGGAGCTGGGGGATAAGGTTGATGTCAAAGTCATCGATGTGGATCAGAATCAGGCACTTGCGTCAAAGTATGGGATCCAGGCAGTTCCCACCCTTATCATTCTCAAGGACGGCAACCCTGTGAAGCGCTTCACAGGCGTTACCACTGCAGGTGTCCTTATCGAAGAATTGAAGAAGGTGCTTTAAGCACTTTCATTCATTGTTCACCACTTTTTTACATCCTCTCCACTTTATTTTTTACTAGAGTGTCCGTTCTCGAAAAAGCGTAAATACTATGAGTTTAATCCCTGTTTCGAGGAATACGGACTGTGCAGGAAATTGTGGATCTAGGGGTAATGGTCTTCAGGCAGAAGAACACGAAAGGTACCTTGAAGCCCCATCTTTCCGTAAGGTTCAGGTCCGATGAGGGAAAACTTGTCACTTTTTCCATAGACACTACCAGGACCCCTGCAAAGTACCCGCAGCCGGATGCATATCTTATCACCCATGCCCATTCTGACCACCATGGCATGTCTGCCATGCTCTCGGACCGCGCCGTATGTTCCGACAAGACCGCCCGCGCCCTTGAGATAAGGCACGACAGGGTATATAAGGGCAGGACCATGAAGGTCGGCGGTTCCATTGACATTAACGGTGTCAGGGTGACAGCCTATCCTAATTTCCATACAGTGGGCTCCACATCCTTCTACTGGGAGAACGAAGTTGGTACGCGCATCCTGGTCACAGGGGACGTGAAGGACGCTTCCATGCTGCCGGAATGTGACGTGCTCATCACCGAGGCCAACTACGGGGACCCCGGGGACGCCACATGCTATTTCGATGACGACCTGATGGGTTTCAGGAATGTACTGCAGGACAATCCCTGTGTCGCTTTCGGGGCCTATGCCTTCGGTAAGGCCCAGAGGACCGTGGAATTGCTGAGGGGTCTCGGATATAACGGTGCCATAGCAATGGAAGAGAAGTCCCTTGCCCTGACCCGTTACCTGCTAGAGGACGCAGGCGACGTCATAGGGCTGGAAGAGTCATGCGGTGATGCTGTGTGTGTTGTGCCTCCCTGGGATCTCGACAAGCTTCCCGTGGGAATGTCCAAGTATGTCATGACTGGCAGGTGCGATTACCGTTACCCGACCATACAGATAAGCGACCATCTGGATGCAAGGGGGCTCACCGGCATGGTCCAGGCCATGGACCCGGAGTTCACCCTGGTCTACCATCCATCAGGACACAGGCCGGGAAGATTTGCAGCCCACCTGCGGGGACTTGGCTTTAATGCCCTCTCGCTTGACAAGGTCAGCAATGTGTTGAGCAATGAGTTTATCTAGGTTTGTTATGTTAGCCTGTGCAGGATAAAAGTTTATATAACTATCAGCTTTCTATAGTATCCACATTATCCAAGTTGTTCCAGGAGATTGTCAATTGCCAAAATCGTCCAAGAGAAAACAAGCGCGTGCTCCATCTGCTCCCTCAGGGGAAGCGGTCACCGTAAAGGAAGCGGGGCAGGCAGATGTAACCGTTGCTGCTCCGAAGCCTGCATATAAGGTAAAGACTCCGGAAGAGAGGAAACAGGCACACATAGAGGGTATAATAAAGACAGCAGTTGCATCTGTGATCGGTGTCATAGCCGGTATACTTTCCTACAGCCAGTTCGGTGTCGGTGATGAGGTAAGATGGTATGCTGTGATCGTTATCGTTATTGCGCTTGCATACTACGCATTAAGGCTGATCTTCCCGCTCATCAGGATCAACACGAAGGAATTTGGTTTCAAGGACTGGTTCTATGTTGAGTTCCTGGTAGTGGACTTCTGTCTTGTGACATGGACTCTGCTCTTGAATTGACCTTCTCTTTTTTGAACATGCATCTTATTTCAGTCAGGGATCTCACATGCGAATAGCCATATTGAACAAGGACAGGTGCCAGCCAAGGCGCTGCAGCCATGAATGTGAAAAGTATTGTCCCAGGGTGAGGACAGGGGACGAGACCATCGTTTTCCCGGAGGGTGGCGGAAAACCCCTCATATCCGAAGAGCTCTGCGTGGGATGCGGTATCTGCATCAACAGGTGCCCTTTTGACGCTATAATGATCATAGGCCTGCCGGAAGAGCTCACTGCACCCACGCACAGGTACGGGCCTAACGCCTTTGCGCTCTACGGCCTTCCTGTCCCTCAGGCGGGCAGGGTCACAGGTATCCTTGGACCCAACGGTATCGGTAAAAGTACCGCCGTGCAGATACTCTCCGGAACCCTTGTCCCTAATTTCGGTGAAGGGACAGGGAACTGGGAAAAAGTGCTGCAGCATTATTCAGGCACAGCCCTGTATGATTATTTCAGTGAGGTCATCGACGGTAATATCAAGGTGTCCCAGAAGCCGCAGTATGTGGATATGATACCCAAGGCCTTCAAAGGCAAGACCAGCGAGCTGCTTGACAAGACCGATGAGCGGGGCGTGCTCAGCGAGCTTATTGAGAGGCTTGGTCTCACTCCTGTTATCGACAGGAATATCACCGAGCTCAGTGGCGGCGAGCTCCAGAGGGTCGCTATCGCGGCCTGTGCTGCAAGGGATGCAGATTTCTATTTCTTTGACGAGATAAGTCCCTACCTTGACATCTACCAGCGTATCAATTCGGCCCAGCTCATCCAGGAGATATCCAAAGATAAAGCAGTGTTAGTGGTGGAGCATGACCTGGCCATCCTTGATATGCTGGCGGATGTGGTGCATGTGGCATACGGCCAGCCGGGCGCCTATGGTGTCATCACTTACCCCAAGGGTGTGCGTATCGGGATCAACCAGTATCTTAAGGGTTACCTGCCGGAGGAGAACGTGCGTATCAGGCCCGAGGCCATTAAGTTCGAGGTACATCCCCCTCGTGTGGAGACTGACATCGAGACACTTGTGGATTACGATGGCTTTTCCAAGAAATACGGTAATGGCTTCGGCCTTGAGAGCGAAAATGGCTCCCTTAAGCAGGGCGAAGTGCTAGGGATCGTCGGACCCAACGGTATCGGTAAGTCCACTTTCGTGAAGATCCTGGCCGGGGAGATCGATCCTGACGAGGGTAAGCTTGACCTGAGCATCACCATCTCCTACAAGCCGCAGTACATCAAGCCTGATGTTGCGATGCCTGTGCAGTATTTCCTGCGGGGCATATCCCGCAAGTTCGATACAAGCTACTTCCAGTCGGAGGTAGCCAAGCCGCTGAACCTTGAGCCATTATATGAGCGCGACCTCACAGATCTCAGTGGAGGAGAGCTCCAGAGGGTTGCCATAGCAGCCTGCCTGTGCAGGGATGCGGATATGTACATCCTTGACGAGCCTAGCGCCCACCTGGATGTGGAGCAGCGTTCCATGACCACCAAGGTCATCAAGAGATTTGCCGAGAACAGCGGCAAGACAGCCATGGTGGTGGACCACGATATCTACATGATAGACATGCTAAGTGAACGCCTCATAGTCTTTGAAGGTGAGCCTGCGGTCTATGGTAAGGCACACCAGCCTTCCAGCATGCAGGATGGCATGAACAAGTTCCTGGCCAATCTCCATATCACTTTCAGGCGTGACGAGGATACCTCCCGCCCGAGGGTCAACAAGCCTGACTCAAGGCTTGACAGGGAGCAGAAAGCCAGCGGAGAGTACTACTACCACAACATAGAGTAGAGTCTACCCTATGTTCTTATTTTCCGTGCCCTTCCATCCACGAAATATATAAGTATATGCGGGTCCCATCAAATATGGGGATTATAACAGCGGTCCTGATATCTCTCAAGGAGCAGCCGCTGTATATCTATAATCAAGGGAGTGTGCATAATGTTATCAAAGATACCTGTGGATTTGTCCAGGGTCGATAAGAAGGACCTGGATAAGGAGATAATGAGGGCTGCCATGATAGCCGAGCTGGACGCTGTCAACCTGTACGAGTCAATGGCCGCACTTACCGACAACCAAGGCCTTGCAACCATCCTGCACGACGTAGCCCGCGAAGAGAAGGTCCACGTTGCCATGTTCCAGACAGTGCTCATGGAAGTCGACCGGGAATATATGAAGGTCATGGCAGATTATGCTCTTGGGAAAGGAAGGGTCTGAGACCTCCTCTCATCTGAAGTGTTCTGAAAATCTCTTTTCTAAAACTATTTTCCTGCTGCATCCTGCCTGACCGTAAATTCATAATATGCCAAGCTGGCAGCTCATGAGAGTCTTTTTGCACGGGAGTAAGCATCATATATATTATAGAGCCAGAAGAGAGCAAGTAAGATAAGAGTGACTCCCAGGTGTCCTGACAGTATCAGGATGAACGCAATGGCAAAGAACAGCAGTCCCCTGCTCGTATCCCCGTTGTTCAGCTGGCCAAGGCCGGGGAATACCAGTGAATATATGGCCGACCTCGCAGGGCTTGGTCTCTTACGCTGCCTGGTTATCCCAGTATCGTTTCTAATATTCTGCTCTTCTTCCAGATAAATTCCCCCAACTGGATTTTATCTCCCATACTATTTTATCATTTGCCTGATGGACCGCGTTTCAGCAGTGCGTCCTTTACCCTGAGGCTGATACTATCAAGGCTCTTAGCAAACTCTGCAGGCCTGCCCGACTCCTGGCCCTGTGCTTTCCTTCTCTTCCCTGTGGTAAGGTACCATGTAAGGAATTCCGTGTAGAGGATGATAGCTATCAGTGTGGACCATAGTGTAAGCAGTATATGGAAATTGTTGACCGGTACCAGTCCTTCGGCAAAACGGAAATGCTCGTACGAGAGAAAAGCCACAGATGCCCCGGGCATCAGGATCACTGCAAGCAGGGGTACTGCTGCCAGGACAAGCATTGCCAGCCTGGAGGATATCCTGATGAGTACGAAAAGCACTGTCAGCGCAAAAGTGACAAACAACATCATGCAACCGATGAAAGCCAGGATCTCCATTCAGATCCTCCGTAGGGTAGGTCTCATTTAAATCCTCCTCTTATGACCAGGTACATAATACCCGGTATGATCGCAAGCAGTGATAACAGGGTGATGAAAGCGGACAGCAGGAATCCGGCGGCTTTGGTGCGCGTCAGTTCGGCGTTCCCCTGATCAGGAATACGGCCTGTGTTCCCATCTGTATGTTCCGTACCTGCGGTGCTGCCTGTCTGTGTGTTGTCAGTGGGTAGTCCGTAATCGATATAGATCAGTAAGGCCTCGGAAGCAGAACTGTACTTCTTTCCTTCTTCATCTGTGCACTCTGCCACTGCAGCAGGCAGTCTGATGCTTCCTGCATCTTCTGCCTTTACAATATAGCTGATCTCCCTGGATGCACCTGCTTCGAGGTCCCCTTCCCAGCCGGGCTGGCCGGACAGGAGGGAAATACCATCTGGAACACTATCACTAAGGCTCACATGGGTCCTGCTGTCTCCGTCATTGATGAGAGTGACAGATATCCCGGACATCTCTCCGGTAAAAAGGTAAGCTGAATCAATTCTCTTCTCCACGACTA
Organism: Methanolobus sp.; assembly: GCA_030154025.1. Taxonomy (GTDB): domain Archaea; phylum Halobacteriota; class Methanosarcinia; order Methanosarcinales; family Methanosarcinaceae; genus Methanolobus. Next base: position 48,313 of record JASKKT010000011.1, on the reverse strand, counting down.
CCTTCGAGCCTCTGATCCTGAAGATCTCACTGGCAGGATCGGATTCCACACTGTATGTCTCTCCTGAGTCGTTCCATTGGACGACTGCCGGGCCGAAGGTGAAACTGCCCGGTTCAGTTGGCTGTGCATTATATACTATCTCTTTTGTAGCACCCGCATCAAGCACTACGGCCCATTCCGTTCTCTCCATATCCTCAGGGATCATCGTTGGCGGCAGCTCATCCAGTACATTCACTGCCACCCTCGACCCTGCGTTGTTCCTGAGCTTCAGCGTTATTATGAAATGGCCATCAGTCCCCATCGAGGTATCCTTTGGGGATTTCCTGACAGCCTCTACTTTCTTCTCAACGGATATGTAAGGCCTGACCTGCACTTCAACAGAGGCCTCCCCTGAGTAGGCATTACCTTTGTAATCGTACCCTGTGACCTGTGACCGTATCAGCATGTTCCTGACGACAGGTGTCACAGGTGCCTTAACGGGGACGGTGAACCTTTTCATCTTCAGTGCATCAAGGGAAGCATGCTGGAGCTGTGGTTCCTCCACCAAACCTGCAGAGGAGCTTGTGCTGAGGATGATGCCGTGCAAGGGAATGGTACCGCTGTTGGTAAGGGTAAGCATGTATGATATGTTCTCGTTCGAGTCGTAGGCCGGCTTATCGGCCAGTACATCAATGGTCAATGCCGGCGCTCCTGGTCTGAAGGTCTCGATAAAAACCTCCCGGGTGTTAGGGTTGATGTAGATGACGCGGATCATGAACTCTTCTGAGAACTTCCTGTAGTCTCCTGACTGGTAGCTTTCCTCAAAGACACCACTCTTTCCCTCCACACTGACAAGGGCGCCGCTCTCCCCGACTTCTTTGACCCTGACACGGTAACCGCCGTCTTCCAGTATGTCGCCTGCTTTCATGGATTTCCTGGGCACGCTTGTGATCCACACCCTTTCATACTTCTGCTTGTAAGTCTCAAGTGAGACTGCCCCTGAATCTATTCCCGATATCCTGATCTTCAGTTCATCGTCATATACCTGCTCGCTGTTTGCAGATGCATCCACTAAAAAGGATTCTTTAAAGTCCCTGTTGCGGTAGATCAGGACCATGGCAGAAGGTTCGGGCTCATCCATGTTCACCGAATGTACTTTTACCGTGAACCCCTCAAGTTCCGCCCTCTCCCCGGCAGCAAGCGTGTAGGCACCCTGGAATATCCAGATGTCCTCGTCCTGTATATCGTAGGCACTGGCCGGATATGCTAAAGCGGTCAGGATCAGGATCGCAAGTGTCGTGAAGATGTGCGTTCTCACAGCCATTGTGTGCATATATGTATTTTTATCTTTTAATTGTTATCGTATTTCCTTTTCACGGTGGCCGCTGTCAGGATACCCAGTGCGAGAGCCACGAGTGAATAGATACCCATCCACAGGGTGGACTCCGCTGTCCCTATACTGCCTATTGACAGCCGTGTCACAAGGTTGAGCGGTGAGTTCGTGAACAGGTAGGAGACCATGAAAAGAAAGATCAGTATCATGGAGTAAAGCAGCTGGGAAACTCCCCTGTACCTGAAGCTGATTGATATCATGCTGCTTATCAGGACAAGTATGGCTCCAATCAGTGTGACCACCATCAGTATGCTGAAGAAGTTCCTTATGACTATCATATTTGCACCCATCAGCAGCATCCATGCAAGGGCCTGGAGGGGCACTATGGCCACTGCAACAAGCACTTTGCCGCTGACTATATCCATCATGGACGCCGGGCTGGCCATCAGCAGCTCCATCGTCTTCCTCTCGAACTCCTCGGTGATGAAGTCAATGACAAGGCCTCCTGAAATAAAAGCCGGGGTGAACACCAGCAGAGGAAGCAGGGCCACATAAATGAATTCGAAATAAGTGGAAGAGGTCTTTATGCCTCTCTTATTGATATTGACCTCTATGGGTGAATATCCCGGCAGGCGCTGGGTCCTGATGTCCCGGACATGCTGCTCGAACTTCTCAAGAGGTTCTTTCATCTGGAGTGATATCAGGGTGGCTTTTATCTCCGATCTTGGGAGGTATATGTCAACGTTCAGTATCTCCTCCCCTTCAGGAGGGCCGGGGGGAGCGATAACTATGGCGTCGACCTTGTGTTCGTAGAAGTCCCCGTATGCAGGTGTCAGGTCACTGTAGAGCCGGGTGTTGAGCTTGCTTTCCCGGAGCAGCCTGTAGAGCTCGTTGTCCTCGGTTCCCACAACTGCAATGCTTATGCCCTGCATCTCTATATCTCCCATGATGGTGGGATCGTAGAATGACGTAAGCCCGATGACAAGGAATGTCGAGAAGGAAGCAATGAACAGCTGGATAAGCACGGAAAGTATGAACGTCTTCTCGCGCATAAGTTCACCTGTTTCCTTCCTGGCGATGCTTCTTATTTTTCCGTAAGGTCTTGTACGCTCAGCCAAGAAGCACACCTCTCAGGATGAAAAGATTGTATATGCTGTGGACCAGGGTCGCCACAATCACCGAGAACAGGTATCTCCTGGTGCCGAACCTGTACATCACCAGTGAGCTGACCGCTGCTGTGGAAACATGAAGCAGGAGGGGTATGAGCAGGAGGTTGCCCATGGTCATCACTGCCCCGAAGGCAGAGCTTGCTATGGGCGCCAGGGTGAGGACCGCCACCGCCTTCTCTCCCACAAAGAACCCCGCTCCAGAAAGGACGGCGAGCCTGAGGGCACTTTTAAGCTTAACTGGCTGGAGCTTCCTTTTGAAGACTGTGTATATCCCGGCTGACTTGACCAGCTCCTCTGCCATGGCGGAGAGCACTATCATGACAATGACCGAATGAGGCGCAGGCAGATTGAACAGCATGACGATAAGCATTAGCTGGGTCATATATACGAAGGGAATGAAGATAATGCTCAGCAGGAACACAGAGCCGTATGAGCTTAAAAGGAATATCTCCAGGCAGTCCGTTATCTTCTCTGAGATTGCCTTCTGGGTGAAAAGGTCTTCCTCGCGATAGATGTATGTGCCAAAAGCAAAGGCCGAAAGCGCCACAAAGTAGAACGGCAGTGTTGAGAACAGGTATGTATTCACCAGTACGGTCTCGCCTTCGATAAGGCGGACGATGAGCGTGATGGGTGAGATGGAGCTGATGGCATGGATATTTGCAAACATGGCCGGGAAGAACAGGTATCCTGAAATGACCACTGACAGGAAGACGCTGGTGAAGGTCAGCTCCTTGAAGCTCCTTGAGAGTATGGCCCCGAAGAAGGAAAGTGCGAAGAACAGGAGCACGACGGGGAGTATCGTCACAAGTATCAGTATCGAGCTCTGTGCTGCCCTCAGGTCAGCCGGGAATCCCATAATGTACACGGTGATGACCGCCTGGATCAGGAGAGTTACAATGATGTATGGCAGTGTCTTGCCTATGACCACATCCCTGCTCAGAAGCGGTGATGCCAGGATCAGCTCTCCTTTCTTGTTGGTACGCTCGTCCATGATGCTTGTGGAATAGAACTGCGAGACGAAGTAGATGGGGAATATGAACAGGAAAGCGTAAAGGATCGCCGTGAAGGGTATCGGAGGCGAGAAAAAGGATGGTGTGGAGAGGGTCTGCTTCTGGAAGAAGGCCTTGCCCTTGTAATCATCCAGCTCGCTGATGTCTTCCGGGAGTGTGAACGAGGAACCTCTGTTGAGATATTCCTGTGTGATCTCTCCCCGGGGATAATCTTCTCCCAGGTCCTTGTTCTCGGTGTCCTGGACTGCCTTCATGGTGCCGGCTGCATCCTGGGCGCTCAGTAGCTGGAAGTTCTGGGGTCTCTCTATGTCGTGGACCGTGACCCATACCGGATGGCTGTTATTGATATCGTCGTAGGAGGTCAGCACTGCTTCACGGTACTCTTTGATCGTATTCTCAAGTGCGCTTCCGGCTGCTGCAGACTTGGCACTGTCTCCCAGGTACACGTTATTACCGATGATGACAAGATCAGCCCCGTACATGTAGAACTGGGTGGCCTCATATACCGTTAAGGGCATGTAGCTGAACCTCTGGTCACTTTCAAGTATGGGGCGAAGTGTAGGTTCGCTGGATGCTGCGGTGTATATCTTCTGGTTCATACTCATCTGGGTCTGTACGGCTGCAAAGGATGCTGCTATGACCAGTGTAAGAGAGAGCGCCAGGAGTACGGCGGACCTTGTATCGAACTTGAGCTTCGACCTGAAGAACTCCCATTTTGCGATAGTGAACCATCCGGACATCAGATTTTATTAAGCAGGTTATTATATTAATATGTATGCAGTTATTTTGCTCCTATTGGTCATTCTTATATTATATGGGGAGTAACTGAAAATTGGATATCCTTTTCCGGAGGATGTTCAGGAGCTGTAAAAATGGTAGATCTTCCCATTCTTTTATCCCAATCTATTCCCTACACGGACCTGTCCGTTTCGAAACTGATCTTCGCTCTCATTGTCCTTGTCCTTGGGATTGTCGTTGCAGGCATCCTTTCCGGGATCTTCCGGAAGGGACTGAGGAGAACAAAGCTTCCGGAGCTTGTTGCAGAGTTCCTTGTAAGGTTCATGCGCGCCCTGCTCTATGTGGCGGTGCTGCTTGTCTTTGTAAGCGCACTGGGGATCGATATAAGTGCCGTAGTGGTCGGTCTCTCGGCAATCATAGGACTGATACTTGGTTTTGGTATGCAGGATTCCCTGAACAATGTGGCTGCAGGTGTGTGGATAGCATCACTGAGACCCATGGACAAGGGAGAATTTGTCACCATCAATGGCTTCTCGGGTACTGTGCATGCCGTAGGTATCATGGCTACCGAGATCCTCACTCCTGATAACCAGTTCATTACCATACCCAACAAGCTTGTGTGGGGAAGCCCTATCGTAAACATCACCCGCATGCCAACCCGCAGGGTAAGTGTTGACGTTGGCGTGAGCTACGGCACGGATATCGGCAGGGCGGTCAATGTTGCCCTTGAGCTGATAAAGGGGCACCCGAAAGTGCTCGAAACACCCTCCTCCGCAGTGATCACCACCGAGCTTGCGGACTCGTCTGTAAATCTGCAGCTGCGCGCGTGGGTAAACACCTCTGATTTCTGGCCTGTCAAGAACGACCTGACAAGAGGCATCCACGATGCTTTCAACAGGGAAGGTATAAGCATTCCGTTCCCGCAGATGGACGTGTATATCAAGGAACATGCAAAGCAGCAATAAGGGCAACAGGACTTGTCCTGTAGCAGTCCCGGCGGTTGCAACGCGCAACCGTGCTTTCATTTTTGTGCATTTCTATTTTTATAACATTGCTTATATATAGTGAAGTATATTCTCTTTCTGTGGAACAGAAGATCATTACAGTGGAAGGACTCAGGAAAGAGTACGGGGATTTCGTTGCGGTCGAGAGCCTGAGCTTCTCCATCGGAAAGGGAGAGATATTCGGTATAGTAGGTCCCAATGGTGCAGGGAAGACAACTACATTGAAGATGCTCAGCGGCCTTGTCAGGCCAAGCAGGGGTACCATCACAATGAAGGGGCTGGATATTGGCAGGGATGCTGTCAGGATCAAATCCTTCCTGGGATTCCTTCCTGAAGAGTCACCCCTGTACGAAGGCATGGAAGTTGATGACTACCTTATGTTCTTCGCTGAGCTGTATGGCGTCGGCAAGGATGTAGCCCGGAAGAGGATCAATGATCTGCTCTTCGATCTTTCTCTCAATGCCGGCGGCAAGAAGATAGGTGACCTCTCAAAAGGCATGAAACGCAAGGTCGCAATAGCCCGCTCGCTGATCAATGATCCTGATATCCTTATCTTCGATGAGCCTGCCTCAGGCCTCGATCCTATGACCTCACGTTATATCACGGATTACGTGCGTTCCCTCAGGGAAGCAGGCAAGACTGTCATCTTCAGCGCCCACAACCTCTACCAGGTAGAAAGCCTGTGCGACAATATCCTGATACTGAAGAATGGCAGGATGGTCACCTTTGGTACGGCAGCCCGCATCCGCGAGGAGTTCGGGAAGATACAGTACAGGCTGGAGTTCAGGGTGGACAGTGTCGAGGACTACGATCTTGCAGAACTGAAGAAGGCGGGCGATGACTATGTTATCATCACCAATGACATTAACGTTATCAATAATACCACCAAGTGGGTCGCATCCAAAGGCGGGGATATCGTCGAGATGCGCACCATCGTGCCTTCGCTGGAAGAAATCTTCCTGGAACTGATGGGAGTCGAATTATTCGTTGACTGACCCTCAGCGCTTTTTTTATATATGTATAGTTGCGTATGCAATTGTTGCAATGGCAATAAAAAGAGGGGTAATCTGAGTTCTTTACCTGAAAGCGCGAAGTGTCTCAAGTCAGGAGGCCACCAGTCAATAGGAAGGGATGCATTCCTGTTCTCCAGGGAGATCCATACTTTCATAGCCAGGGAGCTGGAGCCTTACGGCATAGGAAGCGGACAGTTCCCTTTCCTTATGCGCCTGCTCCATCATGATGGCATCAGCCAGGAAATACTGATACGGGATCTGAACTGCGACAGGGCTACAGGTACCAGGTCCATCAATAAGCTGGAAGAGGGCGGGTATGTGCTCAGGAAGCCCGATCCCCAGGACAGGCGTGCCTATCGCATATGCCTGACTGATAAAGGAAGGCACCTGGGGCCGGTTATCAGGCAGATGTCATCCACCATTAACGATATCGTGTTCGATGGTTTCAGTGCAGGGGAAAAGGAGCTTTTCATCCGGATGATAAGGCGTGCCACAGGCAATATTGCACACGAGAACGATCTCAGGAAGGCCCAGAAATGAAAAATGACAACGCAGAAGGCAGTTCCGGGATGCGGACACTGGCAGGTGACCCAAAGAAGGCTATCCTCAAGCTGGGCCTGCCCATGATGTTTGCCATGTCCATCCAGACGATATATAACCTCGTGGATACATTCTGGGTATCGGGGCTTGGTTCCGATGCACTTGCAGCAGTGGGTTTTGTGTTCCCTTTCTTCTTTGCTTCCATAGCACTCTCCACAGGTCTTGGTGTCGGCGGAGGTTCGGCCATATCCCGCAGGCTAGGTGCCAGGGACAAGCAGGGAGCTGATAACGTGGCAGTGCACACCATGATACTGATGCTTGTACTATCACTGCTGTTCTCTGTACCGTTGTTCTTCTTTGCAGAGAGTATCCTGGGTGCCATCGGTGCGGGGGATACTCTGGACATGGCAGCTTCCTACGGGAAGGTCATCTTTGCAGGTACTCTGTTCATATTTTTCCCAAACGTGGCAAATGCCATCCTCCGTAGCGAGGGTGACACCAGGCGCGCCATGCATGCCATGATCCTCGGCTCGGTACTCAATATCATACTGGATCCTATCCTGATATACACCTTTGACATGGGCGTGGCAGGTGCTGCATGGGCAACGGTGATATCCCTTGCCGTGACTGCCTTCCTGATGGCAAACTGGCTCTTTTTCAGGAAGGATACGTATATTTCCTTTGATTTCAGGGACTTCAGCTTTGACAGGGGCATCCTGAAGGATATATTCAGGGTGGGCCTGCCTGCATCGGTACAGCAGTCCTCCATGGCGCTTATGATGCTTATCATGAACCTTATCATAATATCTGTCAGCAACACGGACGGGGTTGCCGTATATACCGTGGGCTGGCGGGTAGCTACCATCGCGATCTCCCCGCTAATGGGTATTTCGACTGCCGTTGTCACCATGAGCGGGTTCACGTCTGGGGAGGGCTCCTACGGGAAGCTGTCCTCTTCTCATATCTATGCCACAAAGATTTCCCTTCTGGTGGAGACAGCCATAGCTGCCCTGACCTTTATCCTGGCTCCCCAGATAGCCTACGTTTTCACCATGTCGGAGAGCGCCTCCCATATAACCGGAGATCTGGTAATGTTCCTGCGGATCATATGCCTGTTCTATCCCATGGTGTCGCTGGGCATGCTCTCCTCGTCGCTCTTCCAGGGAATAGGCAAGGGTGTCAACGCTCTTATTGCAACTATCCTGCGTGCCCTCATATTCGTGCCTGTCTTTGCAGCCTTCTTTGCAATATACCTGGGCCATGGACTTGCAGGTATATGGTGGGGGATTGTGGTCGGCAACATCCTCGGGTCATTTTTCATCTTCACCTGGGCAAGGATGCATGTGGGGTCGCTGCTCAGGAAGGAAGCAGCTTTTGCAGTTGCAGAGGCTGCATGAATTCCTTGTGAGAGGGTCTTTACGCCCGTCCCTGAGATCCTGTACCTCTTAAAAACCTATTTAATCAAGTCCTGATAATACCTATGTAGTTTCACTTGACCAGTACATAAAGACTTGATATTCCCAGCAACTAAAGCCGCTGCCTGCATAAACCACAGGTATGGAGATGCTCTGAATGGACAAGTTGGGTTTAATGGAATGTTGCTGTAGTAAAATGAAGGCGATCTTATGGTAAAATATGAGGATACCGTGTGCAGTGCAGATAGCCGTCCGGAAGATCCTGTGCTTCCTGCCCACGAAGGTGCTGTCATACTGCTGGAAACGTCCTCCGGAGAGAGAGTGTGCAGGTGTGAGGATTCCCTTGTCGTTACGCTGCCCCCGGGCAGGAGCACCCTCACTACTTCATGGGTGGGGGGCGGATACAGGGAAGACCTTCAGGCAGTTTTCAATCATCACGTGTCCCGGGACAAGCACTCTGCAAAGGAGCTTGAGGGCGGCAGCATTCCTGCGTACCTGGAGATAGTTTCCCGCAGGCTCGGGCTTGACCCGCAAAGGTCCTCGGGACTGCTGACCGCAGCCTGCATAGAGAATGCCGCAATAGCCATGCGCTCGTTCAGGGGAACCGAGGTCACTGCGCTCGTTACTGCGGGGATCGATGGCAATGGTGGAAGGGTAGGCGATCCTGCCTCCTATTATGAGGAGGACGGGAAATTCCTGTTCATCCCGGGCACCATTAACACTATACTGCTGGTAGGCGCAAACCTGCCTCCACATACCATGGCCAGGGCCCTTGTGACAGCAAGCGAGGCAAAAGCCGCAGCCCTGCAGCAGCTTATGACCCCAAGCCGATATTCACAGGGTATTGCTACAGGGTCGGGTACTGACATGAGTGCCGTGATAGCCGACAGGACGAGTCCCCACTGCCTGACGGATGCAGGAAAGCACTCCAAGCTGGGGGAGATGATAGGCCTGTGCGTGCTTGAGGCCACCACAAGGGCGCTGGAACTGGAGTCAAGAATAACGCCCCTGTCCCAGAGAGATATGCTGCTGCGCCTCGAGAGGTTCGGCGTGGATGAGGCCATGTACTGGAAAACGGCATCAAAGCTGGAGGGCAGCAACCACAGAACGGATTTCCTGAAGGCCCTGCGGGAAGTGTCAAGAACCCCGTCCCTTGTTGGAAGTACGTCTGCTGTCTTGCATATAATGGATGAGATCTTCTGGGGCCTGCAGCCTGAAACAGCAGGGAGGAAGGCTGCAATATCTATCATGAAAGGCCTGCCGGACATGCTGGGATGCACTGACGAAGTTCCCTTGGACCGCCTCCTTGACGAGAAGGATTGCATAATCGACAACTGGTTAAGGATAACTGCATGGATCATCAAGAACTGTAAATGCCGGGGAGTGCACGGGCAGATCCGCGGGCCTGGGGCCAAAGAAGAGGGTCCAACATGAAGGAACTTATGAATCTCTCGACATACGCGGTCGAGCTGGACATGTTTGATTCTGACTGGGGCAAGGTCGAGAATTTCCTGACAAGGCACCAGCTTGACGGGTTAGAGTTGTACGTTGACCAGTCAACTATTACGGAAGGAATTCCCTCCCGACTCATACAGGGTACTCACCTGCCTTACTGGATGGGGCGCCACAGGGCGTGGGTGGATGATAAGGCCTTCTCCTGCGGGATCGATGATTTCGAGAAAATATATCTCCTCGGCGGTCTCAGCCGCGATGAAGTGATCGGGAACTTCAGCAGGGCTATGGAAAATGCGCATTCCCTGGGAGCTTCATATGGTGTTTTCCATGTTGCCTATGTGGAGCTTGAGCATGTATTCACCCGTTCCTTCAACTGCACGGACAGGGATGTCATGGCTACTACAGCGGACTTCCTTAACGAGTCCGTGAGATCCTTTCCCAATGATGAGCCTCCCGTGCGCCTCTTCTTTGAGAATCTCTGGTGGCCGGGACTTACTTTCCTGGACCCGGAGGCTGTAACTTACTTTACAGAGCTCCTTGATTTCGATAACTGGGCCTTCGTGCTTGATGTCGGGCATCTGATGGCTGCCACCATGCAGTGCAACAGGGAGGAGGACGCAGTGGATACTGTGCTGGAGGTTCTCTCCAGGCACTCTGATGATATGATCGACCGCATAGAGGGAATGCACTTTCACTGCAGCCTGTCAGGCGAATACATGCGTGGTTGCTCTGGCATGGATATGCCTGAGGGCTTCGGTGAGCTCCCCTTCTACGACCGCCTGGGCAAGGTAATGCAGGTAGTTGAAAGAATGGACCAGCATATGCCCTTCACCCATGAGCGGTGCGCCGATATAGTCGACTACGTCAGGCCCGATTACCTGACACATGAGTTCATACTTCAGGACCTGCTATCAACGGATCACAAACTCAGTACGCAGAGGGCTGCTCTTGCCAGTGGGATGGGCAGGGATCTGAAAAGATAACCGGGATGTTTTCCTGATGCACTGTTCTTCATCAGCGTCTTTTTAGGTATTCATTATCAGGAACGTATTTATATAAGTCTATATATCCCTTATATTTATGAGCATGCCCGATAACAACGATATTGAAGACCCTGAACATGCGGACCGCCTGAAACTGTTCAGCGCACTTGGAAGCGAGACCCGTCTGAGAATGCTGGAAAAGCTGACAGAGGGAGAAATGCATATCTCTGAACTTGCCAGGGAGCTCGACATATCTGTCCCCGTGGCGGCAAAACATGCCAATATCCTTGAGGCTGCCGCGCTTATCCAGAGAAAGGTCTACGGGAAAACGCACGTGCTTAAACTGAACAACAGGAACCTTTTCAATGCCCTTGATATGTTTGCGCCGTCAAAGACCGTTGAGGTCGAGAAGGGTGCCACATTGCTTGAGACACTCAAAAAGGTGGCTGTTGTTGAGGTAAGGAATATACGCGGTCAGGAGAACGTTGTTTCCACCAATGGTGAGGAAGGCTTCTTCGTGTACGAGGTCAATGGTGAGTTCTCGGACAAGACCGTGAGCAATTTCACCTTCGATAAGAACTCCACCGTCATGTGGAAGAAACTGGAACCTGTAAGCGTCCTTAAGGTCAAGGTCAAGGTCAGGGACAAAGACCCGGAGAGCTGAAGCCTTATCCGGCTCAGTTGCCCATCCATCGTTGCTGGCTGCTGCTCTTGCCTTCTAATTCTTTATTTTCCTCAAGTTGGCCCATTTCTTCTTTGCACCTAATACTTTCACCCTGCACGGCTCCGGCTTATATATTACTGAACTGCATCACTATGCAATGACAAACCAGCACGTTGCAGGCGAACATCATTTCACCCTTACCGAGAGGATGAGGATACTCTCAGAGGGAACAAAGTATGATAGTTGCAACCAGAGCGCGGTGTGTCATGCCTTCGGTCCCGACGGGCGATGCATACAGCTGTACAAGACCCTTCTCACAAATGCATGCGCCGGCGAATGTACATATTGTCCCAACAGATGTGGACGCCACTCCACACGCGCCTCCCTTACACCAGAGGAGATCGTCAGGATCACCTGGTCCTTTTACAGGAGAAATGCAGTGGAGGGGCTGTTCCTGTCCTCCGGGATAATAGGGGATGCTGAAAGGACTGCTGAGAAGCAGCTTGAGGTGGCAAGGCTGCTGCGCAGCCAGGGCTTCACAGGTTACATCCATATGCGTGTGATGCCGGGAACCCCTCTGTACCTGCTGGAGGAAATTGCGGACTACGCCAACAAGTTCGGTGTGAATGCCGAAACGACCAGTTCGGTCAACTATTCGGAGATATGTCCTAATTTCGATTACACCAGCGATGTGCTCCAGCGTCTCCAATGGACAAGGGACCTGATAAAGAGAAAGAGGCGTGAGGTCGGATACGGTGGGCGCATAGTCGGTGCCAACGACACGCAGTTTGTGGTGGGGGCTCTCAACGAGCCGGACAGGGAGATCATCGGGACGGTGGACAGGTTCATGGTGGAGTATGAGCTGAGAAGACCTTATTTTATGAGCTTTGACCCCGTCCCGTCCACTCCTCTTGAGAACCAGCTGCCTTCTCCTAGGTGGAGGGAGATACGGCTCTACCAGACTTCCTATCTTCTCAAGGATTACGGACTGAAGGCCTTTGACTTCGATGCAGTGTACGATGACAACGGTTTTCTTGTGGATACGGATCCCAAGATCCTGCTCGCGATGTCACATCCCGAGCGCTTCCCGGTGAACGTGAACTCCGCCAGCAGGGAGGAACTGCTGCTGGTACCCGGTATCGGGCCGGTAAGTGCTAACAGGATAATCCAGTCCCGTCCTATCTCTTCCGAGAAGGAGCTTATGCGCATGGGCATAGTGGTCTCAAGGGCAAGGCCCTATATAGAGATAAACGGCCGCCGCCAGACAAACCTGTCATCTTTCATGGGGGCCGGTGCATGAGCCTGCGTGTTATAGCGTTCATGGATAACGTTGAAGGAGTGCTCCTTGCAGCTTATGAGTTATTGCAGGACCCCTCTGCAGAGCTTCTTTTTGCAAAGGACATGGATGAGCTCAGGAGCAAGATCGCTTTTTCAGGAACAGAACGTGAGCTGAAAGCTGTGGGCTTCAGGCCATCTGCAGACTGCACTACCCTTGCACATAAACTGCTCGGTAAAAGGACGGGCCGCCTGTCCCCAAGGGACCCGGACGTGGAGGGCTATATAAGTCTAGTCCTGCGCCATTCCTCGTGCGATCCGGCTTCTCTGGTGCGCTTCATCTGCTCATGCAACGGCAGCGCAGACCTGCTTTACTCGGGCAAGACCCCTGCCGGTAAGAAATATTATAATTACATGCGTGACGTATCGCGTTCATATCACCGGCTGTCCATGTTCGCACGCCCGGACCTTGTCAACGGGATACTCTCGGTGAAAGTGGATTCCCCTCACAGGATAGGTGACATGTTCTGCCGCTGGCTCGCCGGGAAGAACCCCGATCTTCCTGTCGCGGTCCTGGAGAAGGAAACAGCATGGATAGGCAATGGACGTTACCTGGGACTTGAGAACTTCACACATATCCGCTCTTCTTTCCTTGGAAGCCTGAACTTCTCAGGTGCTCCCGATGATATAGATGACCTGTGGGATGTCTACTATGATTCCCAGATGATACCGGGAAGAAGGAATAAGGGACATGCCAAGCACCTGCAGCCAAAGGCTTCCTCTTACATAAGTGAAATGTCTGCACGGGACAGGTACAAGGTGGAAAGAGGCATTTCCAGCTGCACCCTGGATAATTTTACCGGATAATGGTCTGGATATGTGTTTATATTTAAAAATGAAAGGTAGTTTTTATGTCGGTTGATATCAGGAGCTTACGTGATATACCCCGCATAGGGGACAAGATGGCCAAGCGCCTCATTGAGCATTTCGGAAGTGAGAGCCTGGCCCTCGAAGCCATTGTAGGTGGTGATATTGCCAGCATCTCCCAGGTCGAGGGCATGGGCCAGCGCTATGCTGTCACCCTTGTGCATGATGTCCGCTCCAGGAAGGAAGGAGTGACAGCGTTTGATTTCCTGAAGACAAGGGAAGCCATGGATGTCTACGAGAAGGTCCTTGACCTTGTGAAGGGCTTCGCCCACACTTCCTATGCCAGGGACAAACTGAACATCTACATTCCCTACCCTTCGAGCAGGTCTGACATTATAATGGAGATGCGCAGCTCAGTCTCATCCTACATGGACACCGCGAGGCTCCTGAAGGATGATGAGGAGATACTCGCCCTGCTTCCCAAGGTAAAGCAGTTCAACTTCAACTTCACTATTCCCAAGGTGCGGGACCGGGTTATCGTAACTGCGGATCAGAAGGTGTTCGAATATGCCCGTGAGAGATTCGGGCCGATGCTGGACGTGCACCTTGCAAGGTCGATGTCCGAGTTCATTGACACTGCAAGGGGGTATTCTCACGTTATCGCAGCTGATGATGCATACCTCTCCTTTGATTTTCCGGAGGATGTAAGGCCGGAGTTCATCACTGACCTTAAGGGTGCAGAGAACTGGCAGATCATTCCCGAGAAGGATATATCCGCCTTTGCAAGGAATCTCGAGAGCATCGTATGCTCGATACAGGTGGTGCAGTTGCTACGCTCAAAAGGCATTGACTTCTATGCCGGCGTGCCTGATAAAGACCTCGAGAAGCTTGCCTCTGTCCTCTCGGTGATAGACGAGAACGGCAACATAACCACAGGCACGGACAAGGAGGTTGACCGGCTGCGTTCTGTAATGTCCGGCCTTGACCAGTCCGTTTGCACCGCCGTGAGGAATGCCAATGCAAAACTGGATGAATGCCTTGTGAACAGCGAGTTCACACTGAGGGGGCAGGAGATGCTGAAGGTGATGAAGGGGTCGGTGGAGCTGAAGGAGCTGGTAGGTAAAAAGCTGCGCACTTCCTATCATACGGTGGTCAGGGAATGCGCCGGTGAGATATGCAGCACTCTGAGCCTTGAAAAGAAGGAAGCCCTCTTTGTTGACTCGCTCTTCCCTGAGGAGATCGCGCATCCACTTGAAGCCGATCGTGAGCAATTGAATGCTTTCAGGCAGCATATTGAGAAAAAGATCCTGAAACGGCAGCTTGAGCACAAGCGTGAAGTTTCCAGGGTACTTGCCTCTTCTCTTGACACTGTCAGGGGCATGGTCAGGGAAGTACTGGATTTCGACGTCGGCTTTGCAATAGGATGCTTTGCATCTTCTCACAACCTCATCATGCCGGAAATAGTAGAGGGTCCCGGCTTTGGCTTTGAGAAGGGAAGGAACATGTTCATCCTCTCCAGGCATGGGAAGGTCGTCCCGATAGATTATTCAGTAGGCATAACCCGCTTCAGCCCGCAGGAGGACCCAAAAAGGGTCGTGCTCCTTAGCGGTGTCAATTCGGGAGGTAAGACCTCCATGCTGGAGCTGCTGGCACAATCCGTCATCCTGGCACACATGGGTTTCCCGGTGCCTGCATCAGCCTTCGAGATTTCCTTTACTGACGGGATGTACTATTTCGCCAAATCCAAGGGCACCCTGGATGCTGGGGCCTTTGAGACCACACTGACCGAGTTTGCAGTGGTCGCAGACGACACGAGCAAGCTGGTGCTGGTAGATGAGCTTGAATCCATAACCGAGCCGGGAGCCTCGGCCAAGATCATAGCAGGCATACTCGAGGTGCTGACAGAGAACAAGCGCAGCATGGCAGTGTTCGTGTCCCATCTATCGGAACTGATACTTGAGAATACGAAAAGCAGCATCCGGGTGGACGGTATCGAGGCCAGCGGACTTGATGCGGACCTAAACCTCATCGTGGACCGCAGTCCAAGATACAATTATATTGCAAAGAGCACGCCTGAACTGATAGTGGAGAGGCTCTCAAAGAAAACAACAGGCAGTGAGCAGGAATTCTATGCAAGGTTAAGGGAAAAGTTCAGGTAAGCCTGGCTATAATGTTCCCTTTGTGCTCTTAATGCCCTGCCCTTCAATGACCGCTGCTCTTTTCAGGGCGTATGCGAAAGCCTTGAAGAGTGCCTCTATCTTGTGATGGTCATTGTCTCCGTAGACGCTTGCGTGCATGTTTATCTTTGCGTGCTGGACGATGGATTCGAAGAAATGCCTGACCATCTGGGTGCTGAACTCCCCCACTTTTGGTGATACGAATGCCGCTTCAAGCACGAGGTAGCTGCGACCTCCTATGTCCAGAGCAACACTTGCCAGCGCCTCGTCCATGGGAATGAGGGCCTCGCCGAACCTGGCAATGCCTGCCTTGTTTTCAAGGGCTGCTGCTATGGCCTGTCCGAGGACAATACCTGTATCCTCAATGAGGTGATGGTCATCCACGACTAGATCGCCCTTTGCATCCACAATAAGGTCAAAACCGCTGTGTTTTGAGAATGCTGTGAGCATGTGATCAAAGAACCCTATGCCCGTACTGATGGTGGATGAACCTGTCCCATCAAGCTTCAGCTCAATGCGGATGTCGGTCTCGCCTGTCTTGCGTGAAATTTTAGCTTCTCTCATGGGTGCACCTGTAGTATTTGCCTGGAAACGTCCTTTATATCTTTAATTTATATCTTCATTAATAATATTTATCGCTTCTGCGAGCGTGAACTTGCCGGTGTACAGCGCACTTCCCACAACAACAGCTGAGGCGCCTGTTCTTTTGATGGCGATGAGGTCTGCAAGTCCCGTGACCCCTCCGGATGCGATCACGGGAATGTTTACTGATCCTACCAGCTCTTCGGTAGGTTTTGTATTGATACCTTTCATAAGGCCTTCCGTGTCTATATTGGTGAAAAGCAGGCTTCCGGCCCCAAGCTCCTCAAACCTGGCTCCCATCTCGACGGCAGTATGTTCAGACTGCTTTTTCCAGCCCTCTATCGATATTTTCCCGTTCCTGGAATCAAGGGCGACGTTGACACGCTCGCTGCCGAAGGAGTCTGACAGTTGCTTCACAAGAGCGGGGTTCTTAATGGCAGCCGTACTGAGTATCACCCGGTCGACGCCAAGTTCCAGCAGGCCTGCCGCATCCTCAAAGGAGCGGATACCTCCTCCAACCTGGATGATCACGCCCATGGGCTTGCACTCCTTCACAATGCACTCGATGATAGGAGCATTATGGCGCCGGCCTTCTATGGCGCCGTCAAGGTCTATCAGGTGAAGGGTTCTTGCACCCTGGGACACCCAGTCCCTTGCAACTGCCACAGGGTCATCAATGCTTACCAGCTCGCTGCCGGGCACGCCCTGGACCAACTGCACACACTTGCCGTTCTTCATATCTACTGCAGGAATTATCTCAAAGCTCATGTCAATACCTCAGGGCATCATCCTTTCGATGGGCACGACCAGGATGTCCCTGGCGCCGGCTGCCTTAAGTTCGCCAACAGTTGTAAATATCGTATCTGACCCTACCACTGCATGGACCGCAAGCATGGATTCATCGGATTCCACCTTCATCACAGTAGGCCCGGCAAGTCCCGGAAGTACTTTCTTGACCTGCTCAAGACATTCTGCAGGCACGTTCATCATCAGGTAGCGCTTGCCCTTGGCACGCAGCACGCTTTCAACGGCAGTCTTTATCTGCTGGATCTTGCCGTCCTTCTGCATGCTTTTCCTGTTGGCTATCAGGTAGACCGAGGAAGAGAACACCTTCTCGATCATCTTCAGGTGGTTCGTGACAAGGGTAGTGCCCGAGCTTGAGATATCCACAATGGCATCTGCAATGCCAACGTGAGGGGTCATCTCGCATGCCCCGCTTACCCTTATGATCTCTATCTTCACTCCTGCGTTGTCAAAGTACTTGCGGGTGATATTCGGGAAAACCGTTGCCACACGCATACCTTCAAGCTGTTCTGCAGAGGATATGGGAGAGTCCTCGGGGACAGCGAGCACGAGATTAGCGGCTCCGAACTTAAGGTCCAGCAGAACCTCTACATTGGCCTCGGTCTCGTTTATCAGGTCAAGCCCGGTGATACCCACATCCGCCGCACCGTCCTGGACATATTCGGGTATATCCGCAGCCCTCGCAAAAAGGTATGTTATCTCAGGGTCCGTGGTTTTTGCAAAAAGTTTCCTTGTGCCGCCTTCAAGCACAGGCAGTCCCGCTTCCCTGAGCAGGCTGACCGTGGGGTCGTGCAGGCGTCCTTTATTAGGTATAGCAATACGTATCATGTATGATCCTTCTGGTAAAAGTGAACGGCCGGATGTATGGTTTCGATTGGTATCGATGAGCTATATTGCTGTCAGGATATCCGGCACTTATCTGGATTGTTCTCTGAAAGTCCTTTATGTGATATAGATTTCACGCTGATGGATGTATCATTCTATATTGTCTGTACGCATAATTGATTATTCACAGTAATATTGGTGAAGAGTTAATATTAAATAATACGTGGGTAGTTGATACAGAAAGAATACTTAATTATCTGTCCGATTATCTATTCTTTCGCAGTGTGTTACTTAATTCACATGAGGATCAAAAAATGATGCGTAATATCAATGTCGAACACCTGATACAGACGCCTATTGAAAAGCAAAAGATCGAAATTGTGGAAAGGAAGGGTATTGGTCACCCTGACAGCATTTCAGATGGTCTTTCCGAGGCAGTGAGCCGTGCGCTATGTAAAGAATACATTAAGAAGTGCGGTGTGGTCCTGCACCACAATACCGATGAGACGCAGATCGTGGCAGGCAGGTCAAGCCCGAAGTTCGGCGGCGGAGAGGTCATCCAGCCCATATACGCCCTGCTTGTGGGAAGGGCCACGAAGGAATTCGAAGGTGTGGAGATCCCTGCTGAGGCAGTGGCCCTTTCAGCTGCAAGGGAATATATCCGCAGGAATATGGTCGACCTTGATCTTGAAAGGGACATGATCATCGACTGTAAGATGGGTACCGGCTCCTCGGACCTCAGGGATGTCTTTAACAGGGCCAGGGTGCCTGTTGCAAACGACACATCCTTTGGTATCGGTCACGCTCCCTTCTCTGAGCTTGAACAGATCGTCTATGAGACCGAGAGGAAGCTCATCACGGACCTGAAGAAGAAGATCCCGGGTATAGGGACTGATATCAAGGTAATGGGCCTCAGGGATGATAACGACATCAATCTTACCATCTGCTGCGGAATGGTAGGTCGGCACATTGACGATATGGACCACTACATCAACCTGAAGGAGGAGATGGTGGACTACGTAACGGACCTCGCCATGAAGCGTACTGACAGGAATGTCTCTGCCTTCTTTAACACAGGCGACAATGAGAAATGCGGCTCGGTGTTCCTGACCGTAACAGGCACATCCGCGGAGATGGGTGATGATGGCTCGGTAGGACGCGGAAACCGTTGCAACGGCCTTATCACGCCGGGCAGGCCTATGAGCATGGAGGCCACCAGCGGCAAGAACCCGATCAACCACATCGGCAAGATCTATAACCTGCTGTCCACCCAGATGGCAAGGGATATAGTAAAGGCAGTGCCCGAGGTTCAGGACGTTTACATACGCCTGCTGTCCCAGATAGGCAAGCCAATAGACCAGCCTCTTGTGGCAAGCGCCCAGATCATTCCGGAAGACGGGGCGAACTTTTCATCCATCAGAGCAGAGACCGAGGCTGTCATGGACGAGTGGCTGTCCAATATCACCAAGATCACTGATATGGTGACCAAGGGTGAACTGGACACCTTCTGAACCCGGTCCGGTTAATTATCCGCATATCGAAGGCACTTCAGCAGAGGTGCCTGATGATACTTCTTTTTTGGCCAGCGTATCTGGCTGCTGTAACTTCTCTTTCTTTCTGGTATCTCCTGTATCTGTGCAAGTTCCGTGCCTTCCCGGAATCCCATGGCCATTGCGGCGAAAGAGATAAGTATTATTATGCGTATTGGAGTGTTACATCGCACGGCACTGCCGTGACGTTGCATGGTTTGCAGGACCCGCCTTAACTCAGTGGTAGAGTGCGCGGCTGTAGTATGGTTCATGTGATTCGCTCACACATACCGCGCAGGCACCGCGATGCCCCCGGTTCGAGTCTGGGAGGCGGGACTTCCAAAACCAGACAAAAGTTTATATGCTAAGAATCCCATGTAGGGGTGCTCAAAAGCGATAACCTCCGCGTGTCCGAATAGTGTAGAGGCCTATCATGAAGCCCTGTCGAGGCTTCGACCCGGGTTCGAATCCCGGTTCGGGCGTAATTGGCTAAATCCCGGCTTGTCCGGGATTGTTTTTCTCTTTTTATCATGAAGTAAAGTTCAGTATTTACTTCCATGAAATATTCTGACGGTTAAGATAATTGAGACTCTGGTTTTAATGGCCCTGAAAGCGTCATGCCATGCAGTACATCCCGTTTTTTCATTACCGAAGCAGAATCCGATAGATATTTATCTCATACTCCCTGACTAAAAATGTACACTCTTTTAAAAAAGATAACATGGAAGAGAAGTGGGATTGAAGGACAACGGAAATTTGGAATTTAAGGGAGATAGAATGCGCAAACTGCATTATTCGATTGTTATCAACGCACCAAAGGAAAAGGTATGGGACACTATGCTTAACCAGGATTCCTATCGGCTGTGGACGGAGGTATTTTCACCCGGTTCACAATATGTAGGTGACTGGAGCAAAGGAAGTAAGATGCTTTTCCTTGCGCCGGATGAGACAGGTGCTATGTCCGGCATGGTGAGCCGGATAAAAGGGAACCGGCCATACGAGTACATATCCATAGAGCACATCGGTACTGTTCAGGACGGAAAAGAAGACACTTCAGGTGAAGCAGTAAAAGAATGGGCCGGCGCACTTGAAAACTACACCTTTAAGGAAATGGACGGCAGAACCGAAGTAATGGTAGATGTGGACACGGCAGAGGGAGAGTACGAGGAGATGCTCCAAACTATCTGGCCCAAAGCACTGCAAAAGCTCAAGCAGCTTGCAATGGGGGGATACAAATCTTGCTAGTTATAACAAATCTCTTGCAATGGTCTGGATATTCTTGCTAAGTCACTTGCTTAAGTTTGTTTCTGGTAATATAAAGGCTTGTGGCAGCATCACAGAGAAAAACAGGTTCTATCTGAGAAGCCTCCCTTGTACGCACAGAACATGCCGGCAGGGTTTCGGGCCCCGCCACTTTTCATTCCAATCCGGATGTACGCGCTCCATAATCTCATCCAGGATCGAGTGGTCGGCCCCAAGAACGAACATGGCCTGGTAGAGACCCATAACCCTCTCCCTGTAGCTCTTAATGTCCTCTATTTCCCCATTGTCATGTTTCTGGCGGACAATTCAGACGTTGTCAATAAAGCTCTTGCATATCTCTTTCGTTTTCTCGTCTGGATTCTCGAACATCCCGATACATGCCTTATATCCCTGTCAGATTCTTCTTTATTCATACTGCACCCCCGACGGGAATCATGCCCGTTGTACCCATAGGATGATATGGGCTCATTTTACAAGAGGATTACAGTTGACTGCAGTACTCTTAGTAAAATCTTAAGTATAAACCCCGCTTGATATTGCATAAACTACATTACTACTTAAGGACTAGATTCATCAAAAACAGGAGGCATTTGTTGGGTGACATATTGAAGGTTCTTGCTATATCCTTTTTGATCATGGCGGCGATAACGGCTGCAGGCAACTACTATTACGGGGCCGGAGGCTGCATGCAGGTCATCAATGTGAGTGAAAACAGCATAAACAATGATAGGTTCATAGCTGTGACAAATGCTTATGATGACAGGCTGGAGTTCAGCTACGTCTTACGTGAAGCTGCAATGAATGATGATTACTATATAAGTTACACTATTACGGCTGACGGTAACACCCTGGAGTTTTCCGGCAGGCAATTACGTGAAAATGTAACGGTCAAGGAACCCGTGATGATCATTGTCCCGAGGCAGAGCTCTTCCTTGTACGAAATGGAGATGCTCGTAGAGGACATGCAGGGAAATGCCGTACACAGAAGCACCATAAGGATAGGTCCGCAAGCTCAGTGAAGAGCAGAAGTATGGTTCTTATCTTTCCGGGGTTTGAGGTGTTTTGTTCCCTCCGACGAACCTTAACAACAATTTTGTACTAGCAGATACAAGATGATCAGCATGAAGACCGGAAAGAACGTACTTGCCATCACTGAGACTCTCATGACCCACAGGTCCGATGCCTTCCTGATCGTGGGGAACTCGAACAATCCTGACATCTTTTATTCAACTCACTTCTTTGCCTCCGACCCATACGCCTATGTACAGACAAAGGACGCTGCAGAGATCATTCTCGTATCCGATATGGAACGCACACGGGCGGAGAAGGAATCCCGGGTTTCCAGAGTGGGCACCCTTCAGGATTACGGCTACCGTGATAAGGTCAAGGCAAGGGGAGACCCTGCACTGGCCTATTGCGACTGTCTGGCCCAGATGCTTCAGGAACTGGGAGCTCGCAGGATAGCAGTACCAAGGGATTTTCCATATCATATAGCCCAGGTTCTCAAGGAGGAAGGTTTTTCATTCGAGGCTGTCAAAAGCCCGTTCCAGCAGCTGCGCGCAAGGAAAAGTGCAGAAGAGGTCGAGAAGGTCAGGAAGGCCCAGGATGCATGCAACCTTGCCATGAAAGCAGCGGTGGAGATGATCCACAAGTCTGAGATCGTCAACGGGCATCTTAATTATCACGGGTACGACCTGACAGCTGAAAAGGTACGTGCAACCATAGACCTGACACTCATCGAGCACGGCTGTGAGGCCGAGGGCACGATAGTGGCCTGCGGGAAGGGAGCGGCCAACCCTCACTGGGAAGGCTCGGGCCTGATCATGGCTGACGAGCCCGTAGTCATTGACATTTTCCCCCGCAACAAGCGCGACAGGTATTTTGCGGACATGTCCCGCACAGTGCTCAAAGGGAAAGCCCCTGAAAGGCTTGAGGATATGTACAAGACTGTCCTTGAGGCACAGGAGGAGGCCATAGCAATGGTCAGGCCGGGTGTCCTCTGCAGCGACATACACAACAGGGTATGTGAGATCTTCGAGGAAAAAGGATACGCAACATACAAAAGCGGGTCCGGTGTAGGTTTCATACACTCCACGGGCCATGGTGTGGGCCTTGAGATACACGAAGCCCCCTCAGTGGGAGAGCGCGAGGTGGCACTTGAGGAAGGTAATATCATCACCATTGAGCCCGGACTGTACTATCCGGACATCGGGGGCATCCGCCTGGAGGATCTCATCCTCGTTACAGCTGACGGGCACGAGAACCTGACGGAGATGGAGAAACGCTTTGTGGTATGACCGCAAAAAGTTTATTTTATTTGAGGACAGGAGATAACATATGAAAGAAGGACCCAGGATGACGGATGAGATAGCTGAGAAATACTTCAAGGCCGGCAGGATACTCTCGCAGGTGAGGAGTGAGGCAAGGGACAGGATAAAGGTCGGCGCCAGCATGCTGGAGGTGGCCGAGTTCGTGGAGAACCGCGCGGTCGAGCTGGGGGCCGATGGCTCGGCTTTCCCCTGCAATCTCTCCCGCAATGATGAGGCTGCTCATGCAACTCCCCTGCCGGGAGATGAGACCCTCTTCGGGGAGGATGTCGTAAAGCTCGACCTTGGTGTCCATGTGGATGGCTACATCGCAGACTCAGCCATAACCGTGGACCTGACCGGCAGGTACGGCGACCTTGTAAAAGCATCCGAGGCAGGCCTGAATGCTGCAATCGATACTGTAAAGAACGGCGTCACCACCGCAGAGATCGGCGCTGCCATAGAAGATGCCATCACATCCTACGGCTTCAAACCCATAGGCAATCTCACAGGTCATGGTGTGGCCCGGTATATACCCCATGCTCCTCCCAGTGTCCCTAACCGCAGGATCGGGGGCGGTTCCGTACTGCATACCGGCGATGTCATTGCTATAGAACCTTTCGCAACCGACGGTGCAGGCAAGGTATTTGACGGCAGTCTCACGGAGATCTTCCAGGTGATACGCAGCAAGCCGGTAAGGTTGCCTGCTGCCAGGCAGTTGCTCAAGGACCTTGAGCCATACAGGACACTGCCCTTTGCAAGAAGGTGGCTGAAGGGCGATAAGATCGAGTATTCCCTGCTCCAGCTTGAGAAGACAGGTATCATCCACTCCTTCCCGGTGCTCAAGGAAGCAGCGGGCGGGATGGTCTCCCAGACCGAGCACACGCTCATAGTAACAGAGGACGGGTGCCATATAACGACAAAGTGAGCGGTACCGATAACATGAGGCTGAATAACGTACTTCGCTCCCTCTGCCTTGCCTTTATCTTTTGTGTTGTGCTTGCAGTTGCTCCCGCAGCTGCTTCCTATTCCTGGGAGAACAACATCACTGTGGGTATGGAAGGTATGACCTGGGAGTATACGGAGGAGTATTCGGGCCTCCAGTGCATCCTCTTCAGATCGGCCATCGATTCAGAACTGGGTAACGGCGACGGCTTTGTTGCCGCCTGGGAGATCCTTAAGATGGATACTGCCAGCAGAAAGAACCTTCACGGCTCTGTGAGCCGGAAAATGGATGTGATGATCAACGATTCCTCTTCCCGGATCTCGCTGTCAGGAGTGGAATGCGTCATGTCTAAGGAACTCCTTGGCCCTGTATCTAAGCAGGAGCAGGTTCTCAATACCTACAGGGTCCGGTACAATTTCAGAGAACCTCTTTCTGATCAGGGAGACAGGGTCTGGTTCCAGGGAGAACCGGGCACGCATGTTCTCATCACCATGCCTGAAGGTCTTGATATCCTTGAAGTGGAAGGTATCGACAATGCAACTATCCGGAAGCAGGGCTCTGTTCAAAAAGTGAAGGGTGATTTTGATTTCACCGGCGAGGCTGTGCTTGTGTTCAGGGAGAACCGCACAGCAGCGCAAACAGGAATACCTGTAGTAGTTACTGAACTTAAACCTGCCCAGACCCGCAGATATCCCTCTACCCTGGATGGTGTCTTCCCGGGCACCACAGACAGGCTTCTTGAGATACTGGACAGGGGTTCAAAACTTTAATTTATATCCTTTCCAATCTGTAATGTGTGATCCCTTATGCTCATCGAAAAGATAGAACTCAGTAACGGAACAGCCTTCGGTCTCAGTTATCAGATGCAAAAGGCTCCCCTTATTGTGATCAATGCCGATAAGGGCTTTGTTATGTGCGGCTACCTTGACCTGGAAGCTGCAACAGCTCTTGGTGATGTGGCTGTCAAGGTAAAGGGAGTCAGGACCTTTGAGGATGTACTTAAGGCGCAGGTAGTCGGTGCAACCCCCTCAGCCATCAGCCTTGGAGTGAAAGTTGGGATGACAGGCAGGGAAGCCCTTGAACTGATGTTCTGAGTCCCATTGAAACACTTTAATAGTACTTCCTGCTTCTATTGCGGTACATGCTGTATGCTTTTGAATTGTCAGGGGAGCATGAAGGACTTCCCCGAAAGGAGATATTCTCCTGTCTCAGGCTGGCAGGGTTCGGGTTCAGGGAACATGCCTGCCTGGACCAGTGCCTTGTAGTTGATATCGAGGGAGATGCCCGTGATATCGACAGAAGGCTTGTGTCAGTGGCAGAACGGCTTGCCATGTCACATCATATAATCAGGGTCGCATGCATATGCGATGTAAAGGCTGAGGATATCATATCACTGGCTGAGGAGAGCGATCTCTCCGACCATATCACTCCTGGGAGGACTTACGTGGTACGTGCCAAAAGGATCAAGCACTATGGGGGAGACCTCAAGAGGGAGGACATCGAGGGGAAGCTCGGAGGCGCCATATTCCGCAAAGGCCACCAGGCAAATCTCAGGTCCCCTGATGTAAGCTTCCGCCTGGTCATAACGGACATGGCTGTGTTGGGGTCAGTGGTAGCATCGGTTGACAGGAGCAGTTACGAGCACAGGGCTCCCCATAAGAAACCTTTCTTTTATCCCGGTGTCCTAATGCCCAGGGTCGCCAGGGCCCTTGTGAATATCAGCGAGGTAAAGCCGGGAGAGGTGCTCCTTGATCCTTTCAGCGGTACGGCAGGCATACTTGTGGAAGCAGGCATGCTCTCTGTCCATGTGATAGGGCTTGAGGTCAGGCGGATGATATCCCATGGCGCGAGGATGAACCTGGAGCTTTTCGGCGCAGACCACTCGCTAATAACCGGGGATGCCTGCAGGGTTCCACTGAAGGACTGTAGTGTTGATGCAATTGCAACAGACCCCCCTTACGGGCGCTCGGCTGCAATAAAGGCAGAGTCCATTCATCACCTGTACTCAGGCTCGTTCTCCGAGATGTACAGGGTGCTGAAAAAGGGCAGGCTTGCAGTGGTGGTGTCGGAGATCCCGGTGCTTGAATACGCAACAGAAGCCGGTTTTTCAGTTGTGGATGTGTTCACCCAGCGGGTGCACAGGAGCCTCACAAGGACCTTTACCGTGCTGCGCAAGGACTGATGCTGTTAACATGCTGCTGTATCAGGAGCCAGTAAGCTGAAAGTTCCCGGTCACAGTCCTTATGGTCACTGAAACGCGTCCTGATACGGCTCTGGAAGGCAGGGCCGTGATTGAGTTCTATCAGGTGCACCATCTCATGGAACACGATGTATTCCATCAGCTTCTCAGGAAGGAACCTGATATGTGTGTTAAAACATATATTCCCTTTTGAGCTGCAGCTTCCCCACTTTGTTTTCATCTTCCTGAACCGCACAGCCTTCGGGGCAACTCCCAGTTCCTCTGATATGGCATCTGTCATCCGGTTCACAAGGGACCTGAACTCTTCTTCCTGCCTGTCGGTGACAAGCTCTGCTTCCTCTGCCAGGGCAAGCATCTCCCGGGCCCGGCAGTGCCGGTTGTAGATCCATCTTCTGTGGCGATGGATGATACTCTCATGTCCGGCATAGTTCTTCGGGAGTATGATTCTCAGCCTGCCTTCCCTGAACTCCAGTCTTGGGTTCTTTACGCTGCGCCGGATGACATCGTAGCAGACAACGGCATCCTTTATAGTGACCTGGTGTTCCATGCAGTGCGACCCTTAATCCTTGGGTACCAGATGGTCCATGACTTCTGCCATGACACGGTGACGTATCATGTATTCGTGGAAATTCTCATTGGCCCTGCGGATGGAATATGCATCTTCCTGCCATTCAATCGGTTCGGGATATATTATCTCCATAAGGGTTAGTCCATAGGCCGGTGCAGGTTCGAGCCCTTCCTCGTAGACCTCAGGCTCAAGCATCTGCTGCAGCCAGGCCTCATCCCTGGCGCCGCTTCCCACAAAGGTAAGGGCTGTCACTATCTTGCGCACCATGTTCCAGAGGAAACTGTTGGCCTGGATATCGATCTTTGTCAGTGTCCCGCTGACCCTCACATCGACCTTCTCTATGGTGCGGACAGTGCTTTTCTCGCCTTCCTTCACGCAGAAGTTAGCAAAATCATGGGTGCCAAGCAGGACCTTTGAAGCCGACCTGATCCTGGAGATATCATATTGCTCTCCGCTCATGATATATCGGTACTTTCTTGCGATAGCTGCTCTTCGGGGATCAAAGTCATCGGCTATCGGGGAATGTGCCCAGGCCCATATAGCGCTTGGAAGTTTGGAGTTGATGACCCTGGGAATGGCAAGGTTCACCTTATCTGTGTCAAAAGCAATGACCAGCTCCCTTGCATGTACGCCGGCGTCCGTCCTTCCCGCACTTGTGAAGTTGGCGGATTTTGGGTCCTTTATTATTTCCAGCTCAGTAAGCGCCCTGAAGATCTCCCCTTCAATGGTTGCTACATTCGGCTGTATCTGTGACCCGTGGAATCCCGTGCCAACGTATGCTATCTTAAGTGCGACTCTCATGGCAATTCACAGAGGGTCATATATTCTTTTTTCTATAATACAGTTCTCTCACCAGGAGCAGGGCGATGATGAACAGGCATCCGAACAGGAACCATACGCTCACATGGGATAGCAGGTCGTAGGGTATCAGCCCTGATACCTGGTCAGAGGCTGCGGACAGGTTGTCTGCTACTATCCGGGAACTGTCCATGGCAGGTGCACCTGTCATGTTGGTACTATCAAAAGTGTCCTGCGGCATCGAGGATACAAGTCCGTGATCCATATCTTCCGGTACATATCCGTCAAGACCGGAATTGTCTGCAGCATAGTCCGGGCCCGGTGCTGCGTCTCCTGCAGTTGTCTCAAAGGCGTCGGCTTCATTGAGTGCATCCTCATCGATCCCCAGTCCCTTAAACCTTTCTTCGGTACCGGGAACACTCCCATTAGCCATAAGAGGCTCAGATCCAGGCATCTCCTGCGAAGCGCTCTCATAGACGTCCGCCATGGGGACATACTCCGCATTACGGTAAGCCACATCTGCAGCTGTGTATGTGGGTGCAGCTCCTATGCCAAACCCCTTGCTTCTGGCAAGAGCCTCCAGGCCCGTAGCCCCGAAAACAGCCCCTGCAACCAGTGCAAGATATTTCTTGAGCATGCTGAGCACTGAGGATTTGTCTTTCATGGAGCCTGGTGCCACTACAATGAACTTCTGGACAGGCTCATATATCTTTATCTCCCTGCCCTTCTTGCTCCATTTGGTCTGCTTGACCTTGATAAGATCGACCTCGACCAGCGCATCTATATTATATTTCACAGTGGTCAGAGGCATTCCAAGTTTTTCCGCTACATCCGTTGCGGACATGGGCTTATCTGTGAGGATCTCCAGGACCTTCATGGCCTTGTCATTGGAAAGGATCTGGGTGATCTTCTTTGAATCCTCACTGAGCGGCAAGATCAGAACTTTTTCTGAACCTGCCGTTGTTTCATTTTCTTGCATGGGGGTTACTATATAGTTAGGTAATTATATCGTTTCCTTAAGCTTCGAACCGGTTCGAAGTCTTCCCGGGGATAACTCGTAAAGTTAAAGAATGAACAGGACAATATGAGGTAAATTTCGGGGCTATATTATGATTACTAAAGAACGTATAATGGAAATCATCGGGAACTATGACCTTGACAAACTCAGTATTGCAACGGTTTGTTCCCACTCGAGCCTTCAGATCTTTGATGGGGCAAGGAAGGAAGGTTTCAGGACCATAGGGATATGTGTGAAGAACCCTCCAAGATTTTACGATGCATTCCCTAAGTCAAAGCCTGATGAATTCATTATAGTCGACAGCTACAAGGACATTCCTGGCATAGTCGACCAGCTTGTTGCAAATAACGCTATTGTGATACCCCACGGCTCGTTTGTGGAATATCTGGGACATGAGAGGTTCGTGGACCTGGCTATCCCTTCCTTTGGTAACAGGGCTGTACTTGAATGGGAGTCAGACAGGGAGAAGGAGAGGGTATGGCTTGAAGGCGCCGGTATCCATATGCCCAGAAAGGTGAACCCGAGGGAGATAAACGGGCCTGTGATGGTCAAGTACCACGGGGCAAAGGGTGGCAAAGGCTTTTTCATCGCCAAGAACTATGAGGAGTTCCAGGAGCATGTCAAGCCGGATGAGAAGTACACCATCCAGGAGTTCATAACGGGTACAAGGTACTATTTCCATTACTTCTACTCCCCTCTGCGCCAGGAAGGCTACCGCCTGAGCGAGGGTATCCTGGAAATGCTGAGCATGGACCGCAGGGTCGAGTCCAATGCTGACGAGATATTCAGGCTTGGCTCCCCGCGGGAACTGGAGGAGGCAGGCATACACCCGACATATGTTGTCACGGGCAACGTTCCCCTGGTTGCCAGGGAGTCCCTTTTGCCTCTCATATTCGAACTGGGAGAGAAGGTCGTCGAGGAATCCCTCAGCCTGTTTGGCGGCATGATCGGTCCGTTCTGTCTTGAGACCGTGGTCACTGACAACCTTGAGATCAAGGTTTTCGAGATATCCGCAAGGATAGTTGCAGGTACCAACCTGTACCTGAACGGTTCTCCGTACTCCGATCTTATCGAACCCGGCCTGTCCACCGGAAGAAGGATCGCCCAGGAGATAAAGTACGCAAGGTCCGTGGGCCAACTGGACAAGATTTTATCATAAGGACACCAACATACCCATAGGTACCCTGCTTCGGGGCATCCGTGGGTGTGATATACTTTGAGTTCCTCTGATCCTGATTATGATGTTGTGATCGTGGGTGCCGGACCCGCAGGTCTCTTTGCGGCACATGAGCTTATGCCGTCCGGTCTTTCTGTACTGGTTATCGAGGCGGGCAGAGATATAAGCGCGAGGGTTTGCCCCATGAGTGATGTTGTCAACTGCAGGCACTGTCATCCCTGCTCCATACTGAGCGGGGTTGGCGGCTCGGGTGCCTACTCTGACGGGACACTCAACCTGCATCCTGATATAGGGGGCACTCTTTCAGAATTCACAGGTGACCAGGATTCTGCCTGGCGCCTGGTGGATGATGTGGACAGGATATTCCTGAAGTACGGCGCCCCGGAGAACATATCGTCTCCTCCTTCCATGGAAATAGAGTCCCTCAAAAGGAAGGCTGCCTCTTCAGGTGCAAGGTTCATTGACATCAGGCAGCGTCATATAGGATCTGATAATTCCATAGCCCTGATATCTGAGCTCAAGAATGAGCTTGAGTCCAACGGAATAAGTTTCCTGCTTAACACCGAGGTAAGTGATATTGTCATAGACAAGGGTGCCTGCCAGGGTGTGACCCTTAAGGACGGCAGACGCCTGCATTCCCGCTATACCCTGCTTGCACCGGGCAGGGTGGGATGTGACTGGGTCAACGGACTCGTGAACAGGTATTCAATAGCTTATTCCTTCAGCGGGGTTGACATAGGGGTGCGTGTTGAGGTACCATCTATTATAATGGACCCCGTGACCAGGATAAACCATGATCCCAAGTTCCACATACGCACAAAGCGCTATGATGATTCCGTCAGGACATTCTGTACAAATGAGCATGGTTTTGTGGTCAAGGAGGAGTATGAAAGATTTGTTGCCACGAACGGTCACTCCATGCACACCAAAGGTTCGGATAACACGAACTTCGCTTTCCTTGTGCATGTGGAACTGACCCATCCCATGGAGAACACTATAAAATATGCACGGTCTGTGGCCAAACTTGCAACAACGATAGGTGGTGGGAAGCCTGTCCTCCAGAGAATGGGCGACCTGCGCAGGGGGCGGCGCTCCACGGAGCAGCGTATAGGAAGGAACACGGTTGTGAACACCCTGAAGGATGTCACCCCGGGAGACATCTCCATGGCGATGCCTCACAGGATAGTCATGGACATTATAGAAGGCCTGGAAGTCCTGAATGAGATCATCCCCGGAGTGGATTCGGATTCGACTCTCCTGTACGCCCCGGAGGTCAAGTTCTATTCGATAAAACTGCAGGTGGATAGCCACATGCAGACCAGTATAGCAAACCTGTTCGCGGCAGGTGACGGCGCAGGCCTCTCCAGGGACCTGGTGAACTCAGCAGCTACAGGAGTGCTTGCAGCAAAAGGGATCAAGTCTCTGAATGCCGGAAAGCAAGCATGAGAAAAAGGATGTAGTGATGTGGCTGCAGCAGGAATTATCGTAAAGAGGAATCCTGCATGGTTGGTTGGGTTGTGGGTGTGATATGTCCGTTAAAGAAGGACTGATGTATTAAGAGGGGAACTATTGGATGCAGGCTTTCCTCCGGGAGGTAAATAATCATTTCTGTATATAAGCCTTGCGAATTGACCCTCACGTGGTTCGTGGCTCTTGCTATCTTTTTCTTTTTCTGGGAGCTACATGTGAATTATGTTCTGTTATCTGTAAAATGTATATATTGTAGCAGCTCTTTTTTGGCAAAAAAAGAAAAATTATTATAGATGACCCTGCTCCCATGCTATCCATGGACTGTCTTTCACAGGGATTCGGTGCAGGAGTATCACAAAAAGAATATGTGCTGGGAGGTGACGGAGCCACAGCTGATACCATGCTGTATCTGGGCCGGTATCTTGCGCGTGACAGGTCGGCAGGCTCTCACGTAAAGCTGGATGTCCGCAGGCCTCATGCCATACTGGTGAGCGGCAAAAGGGGTTATGGTAAATCCTACACCATGTCTGTCATCATCGAAGAGATCCTTATGCTTCCGGAGGACATAAGGAAGAACATAGCACCTGTTATTATCGATACCATGGGGATATTCTGGACCTTTGCGAAGGGCAATGATATGCAGATCAGGTCCCTGCAGGAATGGGGCCTCAAGCCTGCCGGATTCCACACAGAGATCTTCGTCCCGCAGGGCAGTAAGGAAAGCTATGAGCAAAGGAACATCACAGTAAAGCCTGTTGCTGTCCCGCTTTTCAGGATGGACGGATACGAATGGTGCCGCTTGTTCGGTGTGGACCCGATGTCCTCTGCCGGTGTACTTATAGTGAGGGTCGTGGAGGAACTGAGGGAAAGTCCTGCCTGTTTTTCATTTGAGGAGATCATGGATGCACTGATGGAGGATGAACGGGCAGATATCGTTTCCAGGAGTGCCGCGATCAACTATTTCAGGACCGCCCTGTCATGGGGTGTCTTCTCAGCAGAAGGCTGGGAGACCACCGATCTTGTAAAAGGAGGCTCGCTTGCGGTCATTGATGTCAGCACCATCAAGAACGAGGCGGTGAGATCTGCAATTGTTGGCTTCATTGCGAAGGACATCTACCATAAGCGCCTCGAAGCAAGACGTTCCTATGAGAGGATGCTCATGGGAGATAACACTATGGAGAAGGGAATCCCCATGGTGTGGATGTTCATTGATGAGGCCCAGCAGTTCGTACCAAGGGAAGGCAGCACACTTGCTTCCGACATTCTAATTAACGAATGGCTCAGGCAGGGCCGCCAGCCGGGACTGTCCATTGTCATGGCAACGCAGCGCCCTTCATCATTGCATCCTGACGTAATGTCCCAGTCGGATATTGTGATATGCCACAGGCTCACCTCTCAGGAAGATATAAGTGCCCTGGAATCTGTAAGGCCTACCTACATGAGGGAGGATTTCGGAGAATCCCTCCGGAAAATGGGCAATGAAAGAGGAACAGCCCTTGTAGTGGATGATACTACGGAGACATCTCATATAATCAGGATGAGGCCCCGCCTAAGCTGGCATGGTGGCAGCGAGCAGCTTGTGGATATGGGATGAGCTTTCTTCTGTATCTGCAAAAAAAGCACCTTTTTTCCTCGGATTCTTAAAAATAATTATATAAGGCCTCAAAAGAGAACTACGGTACCTGATGTTAATATTATTAAACGCTTGATCTGAGTATGGCTGCTTTGAGAGTGGCATTCTTACATATTTCGTGTTCTAACCCGGGTTTACAGGGCCCGGCATCTACCAACTGGCTTTTAAATAAAGGATAGTGATCCGATGAAAACATATCTGAAAAGACAGCAATACATTGCAGAGAAAATAAACCCTGATATTGCCATATCCAAATGGAAGGACTGGAAATGGCAGGTGAGGCACTGCGTCAGGGACATAGAGACCTTTGAGAAATTACTGAACGTAAGGTTTGACCCTGAAGAGAAAGAAGCACTTGAGCTCACGCTACAGAAGTTCCCTTTATCAATAACACCTTATTATCTCTCCCTCATCGAGGCTGAGGACCTGAAGAACGATCCCATATTCATGCAGGCGTTCCCTTCACCCAGGGAACTGATAGTTTCTCCGGACGATATGCACGATCCTCTTTCTGAGGATAAGGACAGTCCTGTGCCTGGTATTACACACAGGTATCCTGACAGGGTGCTCTTCCACGTGAGCAACGTATGCGCCATGTATTGCAGGCACTGCACCCGTAAGCGGAAAGTAGGGGATACTGACCATATTCCCGACAGGGCCCATGTGCAGCAGGGACTGGACTATATTGCAGCCAACCCCTACGTAAGGGACGTGCTGCTCTCAGGCGGGGACCCGTTCATGCTTCCGGACGATCATCTTGACTGGATACTCACGGAACTGCGCTCCATACCTCATGTGGAGGTCATACGCATAGGGACAAGGACTCCCGTGGTGCTGCCCTACCGCATAACCGATGAGCTTGTCAGCATGCTGAGCAAACATCATCCTGTCTGGGTGAACACGCACTTCAACCATCCCCGGGAGATCACATCATCATCCAGGGAAGCCCTGAGAAAGCTTGCTGATGCCGGTATTCCGCTGGGGAACCAGACCGTGCTGCTGAGCGGGGTCAATGACTGCTACCGGATACTGAAACGCCTTTTCCACAAGCTGGTGGCAAACCGGGTACGCCCGTACTATCTCTACCAGTGTGACCTTTCCGAAGGCCTGACCCATTTCAGGACCTCGGTGGGAAAAGGCATTGAGATTATGGAGAACCTTGTAGGGCATACCAGTGGCTTTGCGGTTCCCACATATGTGATAGACGCTCCTGAAGGTGGAGGTAAGATACCTATACTTCCATCATACATGATATCCAGGTCCACCCATAAAGTGATCCTCCGCAACTATGAAGGTGTCATTACTTCCTACAAGGAGCCGGAAGATTACAGGCCGGTATACTGCGACCGTGACTGTACGGAGTGCAAGCTCCAGTTGAAGCTTGACGACGCCCCCGAATACAGGTCAGTGGGTATTGCTGAGCTCCTCTCGGATAGTGAGGAAACCCTGAGCCTGGTCCCGGGAAATACGATACGTCTGGAGAGAAGGAACATTGTCTGACAGGATAGTTAAACAGGGTAGCTCCGTGATCCAGCACGGCAGGCATAACGACAGGGTGTACCTGATGAAGCTGTCCCCATCTGACCGGCAGCCCATCGACCCGATGCTGGCAGCACTGGAATCACTGGCAACGGAGGAAGGATACTCCAAGATTTTCTGTAAGGTGCCTTCGTCCCTGAAAGAAGCTTTCATCACCGGTGGCTACGTGGAGGAAGCACGCATACCTGGCTTTTTTGGCGGGCTGGAAGATGCCAGTTTCATGTGTCGCTACTTCTCACAATCCCGTATGGTAGACGGGAGCGCTGAAGAGAACCTTAAGGTCCTGGAACTGGCCCTGAGCAGGCAACATAACAGAAGAGAAGCCGGGATTGCAGCAGGTATCGACTGTGATATATGCAGCTCTGCAGATGTTGGTGAAATGGCTGATGTGTACCGGGAAGTATTCCCCACTTATCCATTTCCCGTATTCGACCCTGAGTATCTCCTGGACACTATGTCTGAAGGCTTCGTGTATTTCTGCATCAGGTCAGGAGGCAGGATAGTTGCGCTCTCGTCCTGCGAGATCGATGAGGAGAGCGGAACAGTTGAGATGACGGATTTTGCAACCCTTCCGGGATACAGGGGCCGGGGTTATTCACAGAGCCTGCTGAAAGAAATGGAAGACGAGATGCGCAGGCGCAACATGGGCATGGCCTACACCATTGCAAGAGCCGGCTCCTGCGGAATGAATATCGTGTTCTCAAGGAGCTCCTACAGATATGCAGGGACCCTTGTGAACAACACGAACATCTCCGGAGGCCTTGAGAGCATGAATGTCTGGTACAAGGAGCTCTGATCAGACGCTGTATATACCATCCTTGATGCTTTTTGTTATTATCTCGACGCTATAGTTACGGATGGGTATTTCCTGCAGCAGCCTGTCATTGATAAAATCTGTGAGTTCTTCCTCATCATCAAAAAGCCCGAAGGCCTTTATGGAATACTGGCCCGTGGTCTGGTATATCCGGATAAGCTCTTCGATCTCGGCCAGTTTCCTGATGCTGGCCTTAATCTGTCTGTTCTCAAGTTCCATATTAAACATGGCAAAGGTCTTTTTCCCGAACTTTTTCGGGTTGAGCAGGACAACATAGTTCTTTATATAGCCTTCTTCCTCCAGCTTTTCCAGGCGGTACCGGACACCGTTCTCACTAAGGCCGACTTTTTTTGCTATCTCTGAGACAGGTATCCTTGCACCTTCCTGCAGGATCGAAAGTATCACCAGATCTTTTTTGTTTACCATTGGTAATAAGTAATGGGTGCTAATATTAAGGTTTAATGAAGGTTTAATCGAAGGCTGACCGAAGGTTCATTTGAGTTTGGCCGAGTGTCCGGTCGGGCCTTTGGTCAGTTCATTTCAGGTGTTTATGGAGGGCTGTCAGCCTTGCCTGAAGCTCCGTCTAAGTTTTTACGAGAGTCTTTTCACCATTACTATTTAGTATTATTGTATGTATTATATGCACTCAACGTTGACTATCATATACTCATAGATTGTAACCCGGTGTCAAAATGAAAGGAAGAGTCTGGAAATTCGGAGATGATGTTGATACTGATGCTGTTATTCCCGGCAGGTATCTTATCCTCAATACGCCAAAAGAGCTTGCAGCCCACGCCTTTGAGGGTGTGAGGCCGGAATTCGCGAAACAGGTAAAGGAAGGCGATATCATTGTCGCAGGGAACAACTTTGGATGTGGCTCCTCGAGGGAACACGCACCCATTGCCCTGAAAGGCACAAAGATAACATGCGTGATAGCAAAGTCCTTTGCACGTATCTTCTTCAGGAACTCCATCAATATCGGTGTGGCACTCCTGGAGTGCCCCGACACTGACAGGATAGACGACGGTGATGAACTGGACGTGGATTTCGCAACAGGTGTTATCACAAACCTCACCAGGAACGAGAAATACCAGGCGACCCCCCTCCCTGACTTCGTAAGGGGTATCATGGACGCCGGTGGCCTGATAGAGTACACCAGGAAGATCATCTGAAATCCCATAATAACGATCACAGGAGAATAACATGACACAGTACAAGATACCGGTGATACCCGGTGACGGTATAGGACCGGAGATCATCGCCGAGGGCTGCAAGGTAATCGATGCGGCAGGCGAGAGGTTTGGCTTCGATATTGAATGGGTCGAGTATCCTCACGGTGCTGACCACTACCTTAAGACAGGTGAGCTTATCTCTGAGGATACGCTTGCGGAACTGAACAAGAACTCTGTAATCTACCTTGGCTCCATAGGAGACCCGAGGGTGGCACCCGGTGTGCTCGAGAAGGGTATACTGCTTGCCGCCAGGTTCTACTTTGATGAGTATGTGAACCTGCGTCCCATCAAGCTGCTCGAGGGTGTCTGGACACCTATCAAGGACAAGACTCCCAAGGACATTGACTT
The DNA here is from genome assembly GCA_030154025.1 of Methanolobus sp. Classification (GTDB taxonomy): domain Archaea; phylum Halobacteriota; class Methanosarcinia; order Methanosarcinales; family Methanosarcinaceae; genus Methanolobus. The sequence goes on along the minus strand of JASKKT010000011.1, from coordinate 11,639 downwards.
CGTGGTTGTCAGGGAGAACACCGAGGACTTCTACATCGGTATTGGTGGAAAGGCCGGCAGGGGCACCAGCAAGAACCTGCTTGAAGTGTCCAGGAGCCTGTACTCTGCAAAATTCGGCCTCGATATCGAGACAGACAGCGAGGAGATAGCCTACCAGATAGGCATGATCTCCAAGGAAGGCACCCAGAGGGTCATCAGCTATGCATTCGACCTGGCCGAGAAGAGGAAAAAGCATTTATCCTCCGTTGACAAGGCAAACGTGCTCTCTGACATCTATGGCTTCTGGAGAAAGGAGTTCGAGGCAATTGCAGCAAAGCACCCAGGAGTTACCACTGATTTCAACTATGTGGATGCTATGACCATGTGGTTCGTTAAGAACCCGGAGTGGTTCGATGTTGTAGTAACCCCCAACATGTTCGGTGACATCATCACTGACCTTGGCGCAATGGTCCAGGGCGGTCTCGGCCTGGCCCCGGGAGGTAACATCAACCCCAAGGGTACCAGCATGTTCGAGCCAATCCACGGTTCAGCACCCAAGTACAAGGGGCAGAACAAGGTCAACCCTATAGCAACCATCTGGGCGGGTGCCATGATGATGGAGCAGCTCGGCGAAAAGGAAGCTGCGGATGCTATTGTCTCTGCCATTGAGACCAACATCCTTCAGGCCAAGGTAAGGACCTACGATATGGGTGGCTCCTCCACAACCTCTGATGTCGGTGACGACATTGCAAGGATAGTGCAGGGTAAGTAACTTGATCAGCTGACCCCATATGTTTCTGCATCCTTAAGGAGCGCAGACCCTTTTTATATTTTAATAGTGCTTTATTCCTGCTTTTTGTATCCCTCTTTTTTTATCCAAGCAGCTGATACGGGTTCAACCTCATCATTATGATAAGCATTATACACTGTTCTATAGATATCTTTTTATACACACAGCCAGACTCTATGATGTAACTGATATTAATGCATCAGTTGTCGGATAACCTGGGTAGAATGCCCGGTCAGATCCGTTCATGCTAATCGGATTATTGAGGTGTGCGTTAATGGTAAGATCAATCGAAGACCTTGAAAAGGACCTGGATACGATGAATGAGATGTTCCGGAAGTACGTGAAGCTCTCCGAGCATTACCAGAAGCAGGTCGACAGTGCGAACATCCCTGAAGAACAGCGCAGGATGCTGCTGGAGAAGCTCGCACAGGAAAATGAAAAGGTCCAGAAGGCAAAAATGCAGATAGAAACCTTTGAGAGAACCATCCAGACACTGAAGGAATCCCGGGAAAAGCTGAAAGAAGTGGTCCACAAGACCGAAAAGCCGCTATGCGAAACGGAATATCTTGTGGCCTATAACTGATATTACTTATTGATCACTTATTGGAAGGCTGTCTGAAGATCTTCAGCCTCTGATGCGGGTCCCGAGGTGGACTCCCTTCAGAGGTTCTGTCCTTATACTCTCCTGGACGATTGCCTGCAGCACGTTCTGGGCGTTTGTTCCGTCCATGACTATTGTCTCTATGTTGCAGCGCTCGATTATCTTTGCTGCGAGCGGGTCAACAGGTGACTTGGAACCGGCCTTCATCTCAATGCTCATAACAATGCTCACAAGTTCCTTTGGGGACATTATCTCATACTTCTTTGCATTGGAATGCTGCTTCGGGTCGGCTGTGTAGACCCCGTCAACTGCGGTAGCGATGACAAAAAGGTCCGCACGCAGGTATTCTGCAAGTATGGCTGCCACTGCGTCCGTGGTCTGTCCGGGTATGACCCCTCCCATGACAATTATCTTCCCTGAGGACAATGCTTCCTGGGCTTCCACATAGTCGTGGGGAGGCTGCGGATATGCATCCTTGCCGAGGGCGGATATAAGGAGTTTCGCATTCAGCCGGGTTATGTCTATACCTATATAATCGCACTCTGCCTCGTTACATCCGGCACAGCGTGCCACGCTTATATAGTCCCGTGCAGCAGTGCCGCCGCCTGTTACAACGGCAACTGTGTTTTCCTTTGCAAGCTCCTTAAGTACGGCAGCATAAGCCAGAAAGCTTTCCGGCTTCAGGTCCTTTGCCAGGATGGACCCACCTACAGATAATACGATCAACATGATAATCTCCAGTCCTTAACGCTGTCTTTGGCTTAAAAGTATCGCCACCCCTCCAAGGACAGCAAGGGACATCACGACCGAAAATCCCGGAACAAGGGCTGTAAGGGACAAAGGTGAGCGGTTCTTTGCCATATTCTCGCTATGCAGAACACCGCCGTTGTAGAGCCCATACACTTTTACATCCTCTCCGCCTTTGAGATCCGTGGCCCCGTAATAGAATACTTTCATCTGCTCGCCGGTGCCTTCCTCGGTGATCATGGCCTTATAGCTTCCCGCCGAGAGCTCAATGCTGCTCATGTTCCCGGTAATTGTCACGTATCTGCCGTTGTATGAGGCCGGATTCCCGTTAATGTCGCTTATGTTGGCCTGGCCGGCATTCTGTACGGGGTAGTGCAGTACGTAGCTGGGGTACATGATGTCATCACTCAGGGAATTGTGCCTGAACTCACCGGTCAGCATTACCTGCTCTCCCAGTTCGAAACCCTCGAAAAGCTGGACCCTTGTAACATCGACCTTAAGCGCTGACTTATCGTCCGCAATGCTTGCAGAGTGTTTGTTTAATTCAGAAAGGTTGCCCACCACACTGATCTTACGGTATGCGAGGGTACTATCGTATACAGAAGGCTGTTCGGTGAGCTTTGAGAGAGGTACCATCTCAAGCTCGAACATCGAAGCGCCTGCAAAAGTGGCAGTGCATGTGATCAACAGCAAGAATGCCATGATTTTCGCTACACTGCCGTTTTTCAACTTATCACCTTAGAGTTTTCCCATCTTATGCAGCAGCTCGGCATTGAGCACGCTGGCACCAGCAGCTCCACGGATGGTGTTGTGTCCCATTGCCATGTAGCGGATACCTTCCCTTATCCTGCCGACTGTTATGCTCATACCCTTGCCCATGTTCCTGTCAAGGCGGGGCTGCGGCCTGTCTGGCTCGTCCCTTACGATGAGCACCTGCTCGGGCTCAGTGGGGAGGTCTCCCAGATCTGGCTTGAAATTGAGGAAGGCCTGCCTGACCTGCTCCGGGGTCGGATCGTCTGTCATCTTTGCCCAGATGGCTTCGGTGTGCCCGTCCATTACAGGTACCCTGTTGCAGGATGCGCTGATCTTTATGTCCGCTGGGACCACTTCGGAACCGTCGAACTCACCCAGCAGCTTCAGGGGTTCGTTCTCCATCTTCTCTTCCTCGCTTCCGATGTATGGGATAATGTTATCCATTATTGCCATGGAGGCAACTCCGTCATAACCTGCGCCTGATACCGCCTGCATGGTGGCAACCTGGACAGACTCGAGGCCGAAGGCCATCAGCGGCTTGAGTGTCGGCACCATGATGATCGTTGAACAGTTGGGGTTTGTCACTATGTAACCGTCCCAGCCGCGCTTGTCCTGCTGTACGTCTATCAGCCCGAGATGGTCAGCGTTAACTTCCGGGACGACCAGGGGTACATCCTTCTCCATCCTGAACGCAGATGCATTGCTTGCAACCACGAAGCCTTCCTTTGCAAACTCGGCTTCAACTGTTTTGGCAAAGCTTGAGGGAAGCGCTGAGAATACAACGTCCGCGTCAACTTTCTTCGGATCGACCGGCACGACCTCCATGCCTGTGACACCGTCCGGCATTTTGCTCTCGAGCCTCCAGTTGGCTGCCTTGCCGTATTTCTTGCCTGCACTCTTCTCTGATGCTGCAAGACATGTGATCTCGAACCAGGGGTGGTTCTCCAATGCCTGTATGAATCTCTGTCCTACCGCGCCGGTAGCACCCAGGATACCTGCTCTGATTGTCTCTGGCATAACCTTTCCTCAGGGACTGATATAAATAAAAAGTGTAAAAATAAGAAGTTTCGGAATAAACAGTTCGCTTATTCCATTTTAATTGCATTTGTCGGGCACACGTCGACACATGCGCCGCAATCCAGACATTCGTCTGCATCTACGATTGCAATGTTGTCGCCATTAAGGACCATTGCTTCTGCAGGGCACTCGTCGATACATGTTCCGCAACCTACGCACTCATCAACACTGATTATTGCTACCATTTTACTTTTCTCCTTAATCGTTCAGTTGTATTTGTATATTGATCTACAGTATATTAGTAGAAACCTACACTCTATCATAACAGAAATGAAATAAAAAGTTATCGTTATCTCTCTAAAAACAGTATGCGTTCGGAGACTTGAGGGCACATCTCCTCCTTTCCTATAGTTCCTCTTCCCTAAAGCACCTGTTCTGGAAACCGGCCAAATCCTGGCAGATAAATTACTGATCCTCTCTGGCTTATTTATGAAAACATGGCTGAAAATTATAATAAAGCAATTAAGCAAAATTGATATAGTTGTCTTCTAACCAGCAACTATGAATAGATTATTGCCTGCAACGCCAAGTTCTGATTACCTGAGTAAAAACAATAATGCCGTTTCTCCGGTCATCGGAGCCATCCTGTTGATACTCCTGACCATTTTGCTTGCAGGCATTACCGCTTCTGTGGTTTATGGAAAAGACTACTCGACTTCACTGAAACCTGCTCCCATGGCAGTGATAGAAGTTGAGAGCGTGGTGGGTGGCGTGCCAGACAGGGTGCGGTACGAAGAAAACTTCATAGTGCTTACTCACAGAGGTGGTGACTCTTTGCAGACAGATTCCACAAAGATACTCATCAATGGTGAAGGAAGCAGTTATACTGGTGCAGTCACACGTGGAGGTGTCAAAAGATATGGTAATCTGTTAGCCGTCTATGAAGACCTTGAGTATGAGGGCAAAATCCCATTATATAAAAAAAGGAATGTGGACCTTTCCGATGGGGTGTGGTCTGCAGGGGAGAAACTTGTCCTGAACGGATATGACAGTATTAACGGAACCACTGCGTCATCAGTACTTGTTAGCATCAATGGCATGAGCAACACTTCCAACAATTACGGGCTCAAGCAGAATACTATCATCACAATAAAAGTCTTCGACAGGGAGAGCAACAAGATCATTGCCGAGATGAAGCATAAAGTCACTCCCGCAAAGTGAGCTCTTGTCAAAACCGTTTAAGTAATGTGAGCTCATAGGGGTAGTGAAATGAGCGAGAAACGCGGTTATATGAAATACTTCCCCAAGGGCGCCTGTTACCCTAACCAGCAGGATGCGATGGACAGGATGCATTCTGCACTTATGAACAAAGAGATCATCCTGTTCGAGGGAGCCTGCGGTACGGGCAAGACACTCAGTGCACTTGCACCTTCCCTGCATGTGGGAAAACAGCTTCAGAAAACGGTCATAATTGCAACCAACGTACACCAGCAGATGGTGCAGTTCATCAACGAGGCCCGCGAGATAAAGCAGTCCAATGAGGTCAAGGTGGCTGTGGTCAAGGGCAAGACCACCATGTGCCCGAATGGTGTGGACTATGAGGAGTGTGCGGTAAAGAGGGATAACACCTTCGAGCTGCTTGAGACCGAACGCGAGCTGGCACTGAAAAAGCAGGAAATGAAGTCTGCCAGCGAGAATTATAAGCGTTCAAAGGACCATTCCCTGATAGCCCTGCGTGATGCCCTTGCAAAGGAGATGGACGTTGCAGAGGGAAAGATGAAGGAACTGAGGGACCGGTCTTGCAACCACCTCTATGAGGTGCTGCGCTCTGACAGCGAATCCTTCAGGCAGTGGCTCTTTGCTGACGTGCGTACGCCGGAAGAGGTCAATGATTACGCTTTCCAGAAAGGCATGTGCGGTTACGAACTGCTCAAGCGGGAGCTGAAGCATGCGGATTTTGTGATATGCAACTATCATCATGTGCTTAATGCCGATATCTTCGCAACGGTCCTGAACTGGCTGGAAAAGGAGCCTCAGGATGTCATAGTTATCTTCGACGAGGCCCATAATATAGAGTCTGCGGCAAGGTCCCACTCATCTATTACCATCACGGAGCATACGATTGACAAGGCCATCTCCGAGATAGAGGCTAACCTCGACCAGATGCCCGATGGTGGTGCCCATAATCTTTTCAAGATACTTCTTAACGTCATAAAGGAGACCTACACATCCCGCTTCAAGTTCGGGGAGCGCGAGCGCGTTGGCAGGAACTGGTATGACATACGCATAAGCGATCCCTACGAGCGCAACGACATGATCAGCGGTAAGTTCCTCAAGCTTGCAAAGGAAGCGGGATTCGGGGACGAGCCTGATATCCAGAGGACTCTCGCGGAAGCAAGCGCTTTCGGGGCCATGCTCGATGAGAATTACCGCGACCAGTACAAGAAGGGGCTTAGCAAAGTACTGAAACGCTCTCACATCCGCTACACTGCTGACTTCCTTTCCTCGTATCTCGTACTGGCGAACAACCTCAGCTACTATCCCGTACTCAACGTCAAACGTGACATGAACGACGAGATATACGGCAGGGTGGAGCTTTTCACGTGCATACCCAAGAATGTAACAGAGCCCCTGTTTGACTCTGTGTTCTCTGCTATCCTCATGTCTGCCACGCTGCGTCCTTTCGATATGGTGAAGTCCACTCTCGGCATCCGCAGGGAGACTTGCGAGATGGCTTACAGCACCTCATTTCCCCCTGACAGGCGCCTCACAATTGCAGTATCGGTGCCGCCTCTCTTTGCAAAGAGCAGGGACGATCCTCACGCACTTCGGGCAGTCGAGGAGACCATATTCGATGCCGTAGAGAACACTCCCGGTAATGTCATTATCTTCTTCCAGAGCTACTTTGAGGCCAAACGCTATCATGGCAAACTGAGCGAGCAGTTCGATATCCCTGTCTACCTCGATGAGGTTGGCGTCTCCTCCCAGGAAGTAAGGGAGGAGTTCTTCAGGATCGGTGAGCAGGGCGGCAAGGCCATACTGGTCTCCTATCTATGGGGTACGCTCAGCGAGGGTATCGACTACCGTGATGGCAGGGGTAGGACAGTCATAGTCGTGGGCGTCGGATATCCGGCCCTGAACGACAGGATGAATGCTGTGGAATCGGCATACGACCACATGTTCGGTTATGGAGCAGGATGGGATTATGCCGTACAGATACCTACTATCCGCAAGATCCGGCAGGCCATGGGAAGGGTCGTACGCTCTCCCAATGATTATGGTGTGAGGGTACTGCTGGACGGGCGCTTCATGACAGAGGCACCGTCAAAGTTTGGCAAGTTCTCGGTATTTGAGGTGTTCCCGCCTGAGGAGAGAGATGAGTTCATCGATGTGGATCCTGCAAAAGTTAAATATTCGCTGCTTAACTTCTTCCAGGATAACCGGACATAAGCTCCTTACAATATTCCAGATACACTTTTTTAGTAGGAATTTCCTATAGTTATTAAGGAGGAAATCTTTCTTCATCCAAAGGGGTTGTAGTATGGCGCTTGAAGATGTAATCAAAGGAGTATCCTGTGAACTTGAACGGCTTGTTAGCACAAAGACCATAATTGGTGAGCCTATCGTATTTGGAGCCAATACCATTATTCCTGTGAGCAAGGTCTCTTTCGGGTTCGGGACTGGCGGAGGAGAGGGCAGGAAGAAAGGCGAGGAGGAGGGATTTGGCGGTGGCGGAGGAGCTGGTGCCAAGATCGAGCCTGTTGCATTCATTCACATATCTCCCGATGGTGTAAAACTGTTACCTGTCTCAGGAAAGGCCGATATCGGCCAGATAATTGATTCTGTTCCCGATCTTATCGACAGGATGAAGTCCATGAAGGACAAGGTCAAAAAGGGAAAAGGCAATGAGGGCCAGGGTTCACAGGAAGAGGAGTGCGAGATCATAATTGAGCCTGCCGGGGAAACAAGAAGGGGCTAACACCTGCCCTTCTGTTCCAGGATACTGTATCTGCGGAGAGGCTTATGGTCTTAGAGATAATCTTACTATTGGTAGCGGTGATGATACTGCTGATCCTGTTCGTCTCTTTTCATATCATGCTCGTTGCTGACAAAAAAGGGGAGCAGTCATACTATAAATTGATCATAAAATGGCTTTTCCTGAGATATACTGTCAGCAAAAGCAGTATTTCAGGCTCGGACGACCTTGCCAGGGGTGAGGTCATAGGTAAAATGCCTGAGAATGTCATTGTCTGCAAGGTTCGTGAAGGGACTCCGACGGAGACCCGGAATCTTTCCCGGGACGACATAATCGGGGCCGAGACAACAAAGAAGCCTGCTGAAGAAGAAATAATCGGTCTTGAAGAGAAAAAGGAAGGGGAAAAAGAAGGGGAGAAAAAATGGACCATCGGAAAGATCGTACACCTGGCCAGGATGCTCTTTCATCCAATACTTAAGCTTGTAGAGGATGTCCTGAAGAAGATCCACATTTCAGAGATCAAATGCAATCTGCTTTACGGATTTGACAATCCCGCAGACACCGGGATAGTAAGCGGTTATGTGTATGCGCTGAGGGGCTACCTGCATACCCAGTATGACCGTATCAGGTTGTATGCGGAGCCTACCTTCGTTGAGGAGAAAATGGACGTGCACATGCTTGCAGATATCAGCTTCAGGATAGCGAGCCTGGTGCCTGCGGTTGTAACCTTCCTGCTCAACAGGGATGTGAGGCGGGTCTCGTGGGCGCTTATCAGGAAAAAAGATATTCCTGAATGAAAGCATCACTTGAGTGCGAAAGTTTAATAGTATGCTGAACTGATAGACAACTTCATGATAAGAATAACGTCACCTTCCAGGTTACATCTGACACTTATCGATATGAATGCGTCACTGGGCAGGATCGATGGCGGTGCTGGTATATCCCTGACCTCTCCCCACGTTATTATATCGGCACAGAGATCAGATATTGTGGAGGTAACAGCTGGCTCTGTACTGACGGACAGGATGCTGGCTGCAGCAAGGACGGTCCTTCCCGAAGGTGAAGGTGTACGTATCACTATTGAAGAGGACATGTTCTCACATGTCGGTCTGGGTTCAGGCACACAGGCAGCGCTGTCAGCCGCTGCTGCTGTTAATGAACTGTACGGCCTGGGGATGAGCGTGCGCGAGCTTGCGATTGCAGTAGGCCGCGGAGGCACATCGGGGATTGGAGTTGCATCCTTTGAATCGGGCGGTTTTATCGTTGACGGAGGTCACAGATTCAGTGACAAGGGCTCATTCACACCGTCATCTGCAAGCAGGGCAGCCCCGGCTCCGGTACTTTTCAGGCAGGATTTTCCTGACTGGGACATAGTACTTGCGCTTCCAGATGTACAGGGGGCTTACGATATGAGCGAAGTTGACATCTTCCGCAGGGCATGCCCCATACCTCTGAACCAGGTTCAGGAGCTGTCCCATTTAGTTCTCATGAAGCTTATGCCCGCGGTCGTTGAAAAGGATATTGAGGCCTTCGGCCATGCAGTCAACCACATACAGACCCTGGGTTTCAAGAGGTACGAAGTGGAACTCCAGCATCAGGTGGTGCGGGATGTGATGACGCTCATGCAGGAATCCGGTGCATATGGTGCAGGCATGAGTTCCTTTGGCCCTGCGGTCTACGGGGTCGTTGATAATAAAGAGGACGCTGCCTACATTATGGAGGATGTGCAGGACCTGCTGGACAGCACCATCGGCGGAAAGGTCATGATAACAAGGGCCAACAATACAGGCGCAGAGATAAGGGAGGTGTAGTTCTGGAATTCACCGCATGGTTTGGCAGGCTTAACATTGATGAGCAGGGTGAGGTCACGGAATGCCAGTCTTTCAGTAAGGATCCGGATGAACTGGCTGAGAGACTCCTTGCCTTCCAGGAGAGCGGTCAGAATGTTCGCCTGCAGGGTATTGACCTGAGGCAGACTGCATTAGATTGCGGTTTCGTGGAGCTTGACGAAGAATATGATGTACTTCTGAGGGATGTCTGCATAAGGGCCGCCAAGAGCAGGATCTCAAGCAACGATACCGATGACGTGCGCATTATCCAGGCTGTGCAGGCACTGGATGATATTGACCGGAATGTCAACGAACTTAGTGAGCGCCTGCTGGAATGGTATGGTGCCTATTTTCCTGAGCTTGAACTGACAGGTGAAGCCCTGGCGAGCTTTGTCACTTCCTTCGGATCGCGGGCAAATGTGCCGGTAGGCCACTCCCTGCATGAGAAAGCGTCAGGCTCCATGGGAGCTGAGATATCCTTTGCCGATGAGGAACTGCTGAGGACTTTCGCTTCGAACCTGTGCAGTCTCTATGACACCCGCAGGCATATAGAAAGTTACATCGTAACGGGGATGGGTTCCCTGGCGCCTAACCTGTCCGATGTTGCAGGTGCACTGCTTGGAGCCAGGCTGATAAGCATGGCAGGAAGCCTGCAAAAGCTTGCAAGCTTCCCTTCGAGTACAGTGCAGGTAATAGGTGCACACAGGGCGCTGTTCAAGCACCTCAGGAGCAACACACCCTCCCCGAAGCACGGTATCATTTACAATAACATCATTATCAAGAATGCACCCTGGTGGCAGAGAGGCAAACTTGCCAGGGCCTTTGCCTCAAAGATAAGTCTTGCTGCAAGGACCGATCTCTATTCAGGCAAGAAGGACCCCTCTATCAGGGAAAGCATGGAGAAGAAGCTGAATGCTATTCGCACAGCCAATCCCTCGCCGCCAAAAAGGGAGTCAAAGCCCACAGGAAAGCCCGGCCCGAAAGGCAGGGGCAGGAACAAGAAAGGAGGCAGACGCTAATGCCGGTGGAAGACTTAAGTGACGGGATATTCAATATCAGTATCGATGGCCGGCAAATGCTTGCCAGCAGGAACCTCATGCCAGGTATAAGCGTGTACGGAGAGCGCCTCATAGTAGAGGATGACGTGGAATACCGCCAGTGGGATCCGAGCAGGAGCAAGCTGGGAGCCATGGTGCTTAAGAACTTTGAGATTCCTCTCGCCTATAACTCCACAGTGCTCTATCTGGGCGCTGCCTCTGGAACGACGGTAAGCCACGTATCCGACATACTCAGGGACGGCCTGGTCTACGCAGTGGAGTTCTCTCCCCGCACCATGCGTGACCTGCTGCAGCTCTGCGACCAGCGCCCCAACATCATCCCCATACTTGCAGACGCCAACAAACCACAATCCTACGCTCACATCGTGGAAAAAGCGGATGTCATCTTCCAGGACGTGGCCCAGCCCAACCAGGCCGAGATAGCAGCCGTCAACTCAAAGTTTTTCCTCGAAGAGCACGGCCACCTGATGCTCTCCATCAAGTCCAGGAGCATAGACACAGTAGCCAGCCCCAAGCGCATATTCAAGGAAGAGGTCCAGAAGCTGGAAAGCGGCTTTGACGTGGAGTTCGAGGTGCTGCAAAGAAAGGAACTGGAGCCCTTCCATGAGGACCACCTGGGCGTGCTTGCGCGGATGTTTGTGGACGAGGAAGAAGAGTAAAACTTAACTTCGTTTTCTTTTTTCTTCAATTGCTTCCTCAATAGTCGGGTCGATAAACATTCTCTGCAAATCATCTGTTAACAGTATCAATAAATAAAACAGTATTGAAATGAAACAGAGAACTTATACATGTGAACAATGACATATCATTCAAATCAGGTCTTTCCCGAAGAACATGCAAGACAAAAAAGATATTGAAACTTAAAGAAGAAAGATCCATGAAATGTTGC
>JASKKT010000010.1 GCA_030154025.1 Methanolobus sp. | reverse complement strand
GCTTCGGGCAAAGTCCATATAGCACCTGCTGCAGAGCAGACGGGAATTGAGGGATGCTATCTCGGCAGTGCCCGGCACAAGCCTTGCAAAAAGGAACGATGGCTCAACTTCAAGCTCCTTGGATGCTGTTTTGAAATAGCCTGTGATATGCTCCTCGAATATCTCAAGGTCATCAACCTGCAGTCCTCTTGTGTTCAGAGTAACGCCGCAGCATCCGCAAGGAAGTGAAAAGATATCCGCTTCTATAAGGAATACGGGTTTAGCAAGAATGTTGCGCAGTTTGTTCTCAAGTTGCCCGCGACTCTTTGATAATCTGTCCGTTATTGTCATATGTTTCCTTCCTTATGCAATGGCTGCAATTCCTCTATCGCGTTATCCGCGGAATACACCTTTACTACCTTCTCTGCAAGTTTCCTGCAGTATCCGCACCTGATGCACACTTTGTCACAACGCTTCCACTGGGAGATGGCACCTTCCAGCTCTGTGTTCGGTATGTAGAACAGGTCCCTTATGTCCTTGGGACAATCAAGAAGGTCCATCAGGTTACCATCATAGTGCCTCCCTGTATATGCCCTGACGTTGTTGAGTATCCAGTTGGGGAAATGTGTCCTGCCCCCTATCTTAAAGGTGTCTGTGATGTGCTCGTATTCTCTCAGGTCCTCCGGCCTTATCCATGGAGACTTGATAAGCTGCTGGGGATCGTTGATCCTGAGGGAGAGGCATTTGTAGTAATAATAATCATCAAGCACGTTCAGTTTCGGTCCGGGTCCGTTGGCGTGGGAGAAGAAATTGAAATGAGCATACCTGAAAGGACACTGGTAGAGGCATCCCTCGTTCACGAGCAGTTTCAGTCCGCAGGATACAGACTCTTTCATAGCTTCAAGTTTACTGAAATCCCTGTTGATGGCGGGATCTATGACAATAGTATCTGCGCCCAGCTCCTCATAGAACACAGCCTTCTGGGGCGAGTCCACGAAGGAAAGCACTGAGACGACAACCTCCATATCGTATTCCCTTGAGAGCATTTCTACGAAGTACGGTTCTGCTACAGTGATAGAATCAATGCCGACTTTGTTGAGCTGATCAAAATACCAGCTGATCTTATTGAAACCCTGCGGTGTAAGGTGCTGCCCGCCCATGCATGAGCTGTTGAGAACGATCTCCATCTTCACGCCATTATCATGCGCGTACTCTGTCTGCTCGCGTATATCCCCAAGGCCCGGCGCGCTGAGGTTCGTCCTTCCGGTCCCTACATAATCGGATGTTCCGGCCATATAGACTGCGTAGATGTCCTCAGGACCTTCAAGAAGATCCTGCAGTCCCTGCATATGTCCTACGTGCGGTACGTAAAGTTTCATTGCTTGCTGGTAAGCCTGATTTGAGATAAGTATTTTGGTTTGAGAGGCCAAAAGTATATCATACTTCAATCATGTCTTTAGGGTATGATACTCGGAGCCTCTTCCTTTGCAGGCAGTTTTTCGCAGATCGCTTCAGAAGTGGAATCTGTTGAGCTCTATATTCCTAAAATGGGACTCTATACCGGTTCGCTGCTCAGGCAGGATCTTCTTGCCGGGATAATTGATGACCTGTCCACAGTAGACCTGTACACCTCCCTGCACGCTCCCTACTTCGCTGCCTCTCCCACATATCCACAGGATGTGCTGGTGGATACTGCCAATATGGATGCCTCAGCCTTCAGACTTATCCGGGAATCCATAGAGATAGCCGGAAGGCTTGGTTCACGTGCAGTGGTACTGCATCCGGGCAGGGTGAATGGTGATCGGGAAAAGGCTTTCGGGGCCATGGTCCGCAATCTCGGGATACTTGCACAGGATGCAGAGGAGCACAACGTGATGCTGGGTCTTGAGAACAAGGAGGGTACCGACCAGGGTAACCTGTGCATTGAGGCTGAAGAGCTTATCAGGGCAGTAGAGGAAGTCAACTCCGACAATCTGGGAATCACCTTCGATATAGGGCACGCCAATCTGACCTGTGGTGGTAACATGCTGAAGCTGCGTGAGTTTGCAGGAAAGATAGCCCGTCATGTGGTGCATGTGCATGTACATGACAACAGGGGTATCTGGCTTGAGCAGTACGACGGCGATGAGCACCTGGCACCCGGGGACGGGATAATAGACTACAGTGTCCTCAGCGAACTGACAGCTTACAGAGGCATCTTTAATATGGAGGTATTCTCCATGGAAGACATCGTTAAAGGTAAAGGGACGATCCTTAATGCAGTCCGCATACCCTAGGGCTCTGTTACTACACTATAATTGGGTGGGACCACAAGCACCAGCACGTCAGATAACTGCAATACCTTTTCGGTCACAGTACCCACGAATTTCTTGATACCGCTCTTTCCCTGGGTTCCCATCACAATCCTGTCAACGTTGCGCTCCTTCGCCACCTCTACTATCTTTTCGGGAGCACTGCCATCCATGATGAGGGTCTCGATGAACTCCTCCTGGCACCCCATCCTTACAAGCGTGTCCTTGATGGACTGAAGCGCATTCTCAGCTCCCTGCTTGCGCCATGTCTTCCTTGAAACTCCTTTATCCGGTACCACGTGGAGCACTATGAACTGATATTCGTGTTTTATCGCGATCCTGGCTGCGACCTTTGCAGCGTTCTCCGCATATGCTGAGCCGTCTGTGGGGATCAAGATTCTCATTACCAGGGGATATGTCGCGCAAATATTAAATATTTAGGTTTGTAATTCATGTAGTACACTGGCTGCAATACTATTAACTGGTGATCAGTCCAATTCATAAGATATCCAGATATGGCCTGTTCAAGGAGTCTGAAGGTGAACAAATACCAGAAATTCAAGAAAATGGATAGCAAGAGTTATTCAGATGTGACCCGCTTCCTCAAAAAGACTACACATCTCACCGCAAGAGAGTGGGTTACCGCCCGCCTGTGTGCAGATTTCAAGAACCTGTCCAACCAATCCGAAATGACATGGATCGGTGAGAAGCTCCCTGAGCTGGTTCCTTTCATGGAGGAAACATATACCCGCCAGGAGGTATCCAATGCCCGCGCCACATTCAAGAAAAAGGTCCAGAGAAGCGGAACCACTTTCTTCTACGCATATTACGCAGGTCTGATAAGCCAGGAAGAGATGCTCGAACTGATCCATCAGATAGTCAGGGATATCAAAAACCTCATGGTGACGGAAGGAAGTGATGTTCCCGAAGAGCACGCAACAGAAGTACAGTTGCTGATAGCTGAGGTGCTTCGCAGGATAAACGAGTCCCTTGACGAGGACTGAGGGGGAGGTAGCAGCATGTGGATGCTGCCGGTAACATATGCAGGAATGATATGCAGGAGTGCTGACTCACTTAAGTGATCGGAGATATCTCTCTATCATCCTCATTTCTATCTGTCGCAGGTACCTTGCCTGCACCCCGGATACATAAAGGGTACTGTTCCCCATTCTCATCACGATATCCGACTCCTTCGGAGATGTATACTCCACAGGATATATGGCAGGACCACCGCATGTCGTACACAGCCTGAAATCCCTGCCAGATTTTTTTATGAAATCCTCTACTTCTTTCTCGATCGTGATATGTGCAGGATTGTCTGTCATCGGCCTAAAGCCGCTTTTACAATACTTAAACTTTATCGTTCCCCTGGAATAGGTCAGGGCAAATTTAAATTTAATGAGTTCCAATGTATGTCCCATGTTGATGAAGGATAAGGGAAAACTGGTCATCTGGCCTGCTTATATAGATAAGAACAAGTCCCGGAGTAAGGGGCGCATCATATCAAGGAAGTCTTCCGTGAATGAACCTACTCTGCAGGAGATTGGTCTTGCAGCCCAGAAGCTTGGGATGAACCCGGAGATCGAAGAAGATAAGGCCTATCCGAAGTCATGGTGGGAATCAAAGGGCAGGATACTGATTGATGATACTGCACCCAAGACCACACTGTCCAGAAAGATAGCTGCCATGATCAAGGACATGCGATCCGGTCAGGTAAAATAGGTCTTTTTTACAGGCTTTTTCCTTTCAGCAGAAGAATGAAAATACAGACTCAGAACACGAACAACTGAAAGGATCGGATGTGGCAAGAAAAGGAATTGTTCCCTGGGGGATCAGGGAAGCGGCCATATCCCAAAGCTGGCATCCAGTATGAGTATTGCCAGGCCTATTACCACGCCTGTGGCAACAACTGTTTTTGGATTGATGTGTATTGCTCTCTTGTCAGCCTCGTAATAGCGCATGAGGCCGGCCGATGACATCAGCCCGCTGCCGCTTGATTTCTTTTTAGTCATTATTATCTCCGTCTGCCTTTGTTAAGTGATATACCGGTCATTATATTATATCTGCTATTAGTTATTTGCTGTTAGTGATGCACTTAATGATTTAAAAGATTGTGCCCTACATAAGCACCTCATCCAGCAGGAAAGGAGGATAGAACACACCCTTCTCCGTAATGATGCCGCTGATATTCTCCATGGGCGTCGCGTCAAATGCAGGATTGTACACCTTCACATCCAGCGGTGCGGTCTGCACCCCCCTGCAGAACCTGAGCTCGTCCTCATCCCGCAGCTCGATGGTCACTGTATCTTCCCAGCCCTCAAAGTCAAATGTAGAGACCGGTGCTGCAATGTAGAAAGGTATCTCGTGCTCCTTTGCAAGCACAGACAATGTGTATGTCCCTATCTTGTTGAAGACTGCATCTCCTGTGATCCTGTCAGCTCCTACTATTATCTTGTCCACCATTCCTTTTCTCATCACATGACCGGCCATGGAGTCAGTGATAAGGGTCACAGGTATCTTGTCCTGCATAAGTTCCCATGCCGTTATCCGGCTTCCCTGGTTCAGGGGGCGGGTCTCGCATGCTATGACGTTGATCCTTTTCCCTGACTCGACTGCCGAGCGCACTACCCCAAGGGCAGTTCCCCAGTCCACGCAGGCCATTCTCCCGGCATTGCAGTAGGTCATGACCGTATCGCCGTCCTTCAGCAGTTTTGCTCCATGTTTGCCTATCATCTTATTTGTGGCCACGTCCTCGTCTGCTATTCTCCTGGCCTCGGACAGGACGATATCCCTGATGCCTTCCACATCATATGCATCCGCTGTTGCGTCGATCACCCTGTCAACTCCCCAGGCAAGGTTCACAGCTGTCGGGCGCGTGGCTTTGATGGTGCTTGCCGCCACATTAAGGTCCCTCATCAGTTCATCCATAGTGTCCGCACTGCTCAGGCTTGCTGCAAGCGCTATCCCGAAAGCTCCTGCTGCACCAAGCGCCGGCGCCCCTCTTACACGCAGGGACCTGATGGCTTCGCAGAGAGAGCCAAGGGTATTGCATTCGATAAGCTTGTATTCAGCAGGAAGGAGGGTCTGGTCTATCATTACGATAGAATCTGATGCATCGTTCCAGTCTATTGTCCTCATGATATCTACCGGATAAAGGACCTATCTGGGATAAAAATGTAAAGGTTAGCATCTGTGTGTCTCCTGATCGCTACTGCCTCGTCAGATATCTTACCTGAGCTTTGTTTCTCCCATCAGTTCTGCCAGCCAGTGGGTTTCCTCAAAGCTTGCCAGGATTGTCCTCACGACCATTGTAAGCGGAGTGCTCAGGAGTGCCCCTGCGGGTCCCAGCACGTATCCCCAGTAGACCAGGGACAGGAACACAACAGATGGCGACAGTTCCAGACCCCTGCCGGCAAGTGAGGGAAACAGCACATTTTCCGAGAGGGCATTGATTATCAATATGGCTGCAATGATAGCCAGTGCTCCCAGCGGGCCATACTGCAGCAGCGCAAGGATGGCGGGAGGGATGACTGAAAGCAGGAGCCCGATGTACGGTATATAGCCCAGCACGAATGCCAGAAAGCCCCACAGGATGGCAAAATCAATACCTGCTATCAGCAGGATGATCGCTGTCCAAATCCCCATCATAAGGTTCGTTTCGGTGCGTATCACCATGTAATCCACAACCTGCTGCCCCAGGTTCTTGATATTGGCTGCAAGGGCGAAGTGTTCCTCCACTTCCCTCTGTACCTTCTTTGAGATTCCCACGGCATCGATCAGCAGGAATGCTGTTGTGATGATTATAAGGCCCACGGTTGTGGCCGCATTCACAGCTCCTGTGAATATCGATGCCAGCGAGCCCAGCAGGAACAGTGCGATATCAAGGGCGATGGTCCCAAGGGAGATATTCTCCACAGAGGGCAGGTATATGCTGAGGCTGTTGAGGGTCTCTATCAGCCGGCTCTGGTAGGTAGGGATAAGCTGATTGAACTGCAGTATCGCGCTGGCGACAAGCAGGCCGATAGCCATGACTATGAGCAGGAAAAGGAGGATCACCAGCGCGACACTGACCACTGGATGTATCCCCTTTTTCTGGAGTTTGTGTATCAAAGGGGCAAGTATGAGTGTTGCGAACAGTGAGAACAGTATTGGTATCAGAATTGATGCAAGTTGGCTGATTCCTATTGTCAGGATCACTGCAGCTGTAACGATGAACAGGAGCCTTACCGGCATTGTGAATGTGCCTGTGCTTATATCTCTCATGATTAATGACCTGTGGACCTTTTACTTAAGACCATATATATTGCAATTATGCCTTCCACGATAAGCAGGCCGGCTATGACCCACAACAGCATCCAGACACCTGCAATTATATTCGTGGCCAGGGCCGCGCCTATGATAATACTGATAATGCCGAAAGCCCCAATCCCCCATCCTTCGCCGCTGACCCCGGCCAGCAGTGATGTGATGCCTATGGCTATTCCCATAATACCAAGTACGAACATAAGGGTCCCGGGCAGTATCAGGGCACTCTGTAATGGATGCTGCAGCACCAGGATGCCCGCAAGTACCCCGAAAATAAGGGAGCTTATGCCTCCCAAAAGCAGGGCCTGGTCATGGCTCTCTCCCACCAGTGGCAGCTTGTACTCCCAATACCAATTGTCATTAAAAGCCCTTTTCCTATGTTTATATATTCCAACATTCAATATTGTCTGATATGCAGAAACCCTTGCTTATCCACGACCCTGTACACAAGACCATTATCCTTGACGAGTTCGAGCAGATGCTTGTCAATACAAAACATGTGCAGAGGCTAAGGAACATACAGCAGCTGGGGCTTGTGGACACTGTCTATCCGGGTGCCAATCACACCCGTTTCGAGCACAGTATCGGCACTATGCATATGGCTTCTGTCATCGGTACCTCCCTGGGCCTGGAGCCCGATGAGATCCGCATGGTCAGGGCGGCAGGACTCCTGCATGACGTAGGCCACTCAGCCTTTTCTCATGCAGTGGAAGGTGTCTTGAAAAGGAATCCCTCCCTGCAGCCTTCCATCAATGGCAACAGGCTTGTCAAGCACGAGGCATTCACGAGGGATATCATCTCCCGCAGCCTGCCGGAAGACACTTTCATTGCAAGATATGTGGAAAAGGAATTCGGTTCAGACCCGCATGAGTTCTTCGGGGAGATAGCGAAGATAGCCACAGGTGATACCACCCTGAAGAAGCCATATCTTGCACAGGTTATAGCGGACGATGTGGATGCCGACCGTATAGACTTCATGCTGCGCGACTCCTACCATACAGGCGTTTCCTTCGGGATGATCGACGTGGACCAGATAGTGCGCAGTCTCGTCATAAGGAACGGGAACATCGTTCTGGGCAGTTCTGACGGCTCGGGTTATGGCGAGGACATGGCCCTCACGGCGGCAGAGTCCCTGCTGATATCCAGGGCCCACCACTACACTGCTATTATCCATAATCCAAAGACCCAGGCATCCCGGGTCATGCTCCTGTATGCGCTTGAGGACGCCCTCGGGAGCTATGAGAAAAAAGCAGGTCTGGAAAAAGCCAGGGAGGAGGTCGTGCTCTTTTTCAAGACCTATAATGACACTGACCTTCTGGACTTCATAAGGTCGCATGCATCAGAAAGGTCCCTCCAACTGCTTGCTGATATCCGCGACGGCAACATCTATGATCCTGTCGCAAGGCTCAGCCAGAAGACCATTCCGCCCTCCGTCAGGATGGCACTGGCAACTATTGCACGGCATGGGGTGGCTACGAAGAGACTGGAGAGCCTGCTTTCCCGGAAGCTCGGGGACGTACTTGTGGACCTGAGCGTCGCCTCCGGCATTCCCAAGAGCATGCGTATTTCCCTGGGGGAAGAGGATGCCTTCTTCTATGACGAGTCGGCTCTTGCCAACGGCCTTGTGCGTGCGATATCAAGGCAGCTTTCCCTCACGGCATTTGCCCATCCATCTGTTGTCACGGAGATGGACAACGAGGCAGTCTCCCTGAGGCTGCGGGAGGCGGTCGACGAGCTTTCCCCAAAGCTCCTTCACTTCATACGCACGGAGCAATATCTTCCGATAGAGGGTGTGATGCTGCTCTTTTATGGCGTGCACAGTCTTTTTGAGAATGAGGGGGATGGCTTTTTATCTATTCCCAGGCTGAGGCATATCACCTGGCTTTATCGTACCATCAGGCAACTGCGCGGGTCTTCAAGAATGAGGAACCTCTTTGACTATTCCTTCCATGAGAAGTACGGCTTCCCTTACAGCGACAGGCTCTTTGAGGACATACAGATACTTGTTGCCATGGGCATAGTGGATGAGGACCTGAGGTACTATGAGAAAGGCGGCAGGTTCCGGCAGAGTTATGAATATGTGCTGACATGGGATGGTGTCGAGTACGCAAGGATGCTTGCGGATGCCTACAGGCCGGAATTCGAGGAGATAAGGGATTACCTTGCAATGAACAAGCACTCTATCCCGCGGGACATTGTCACTATCCCGGCTAACAGGTACGTTACTAAAAAACGCTGAGCAGGAGTTTAAAAATGTTATCAGGCGAACTGGTTATGCTGAAAACCTCCCACCGGGGGAAGGTCCGGGAGTTCATTGTGAATGTATCTGAAGACGGGTTCCATACGGATTTCGGGATAATCGACCTGTCCGTGCTCCTGGATAAAGGGGCCGGTGATACCGTGGTCTCGCACATGGGCCAGGAGTTCACAATACAACGCCCGCGCATGTCAGATTTCTTCAACCATGCAAAGCGCTCGGGAGCGCCCATGATGCCCAAGGACATAGGCCCCATAATAGCATATACAGGCCTCAATAAGCATGACACTGTGCTGGATGCGGGCACGGGTTCAGGCGTGCTTGCCATGTACCTTGGGTCTATTGCAAAAAGAGTGCTCAGCTATGAGGTCCGTGAGGATTTCGCGCAACTGGCCCGGCAGAACATCCTCAGTGCAGGACTCGATAATGTAGAGGTCCGCTGCGGGAACGTTGTCGACGAGATAGTGACTCTTGATGAGCGCTTCGACCTGGTCACCCTGGACACCCAGGATTCAAAGAACGTGATTCCCCATGTCAGGAAAGTATTGAATCCCGGTGGGTTCCTTGTGACATATTCTCCATTCTTCGAACAGACAAAGGATATCCGTGAGGCAATAGATGCCGCAGATTTCTATGACGTAAGGACCATGGAGTTCTCGGAACGCGAGATATCATTCTCTGAGAGGGGCACACGCCCGGCAACAGCAAGGGTGGGGCATACCGGTTTCATAACAATAGCGCGAAAATAATATGAGATTCACCTGAGGCCTTCATTCGTTATCCTGAAATCACGTGACCTGCCTTCTGGGAGCGAGCGGTGCTTCCACAGCTTGGCCCGCCTTGTTCCCTCGCCCGTCTTTTCCAGCTGGATGATGGTCTTGGATATGTGCTCTATCCCGCTGCCTCCTATGGGCTTCAGGTTACCTGTGGCAACATCGCTATAGACCTGGTTGGTTATCACGACGGCAAGTTTATACTTGCGGGCTATGCCGTGCAGGAAGCCTATCTGGTTCGAGAGTTCCCTCCTTGACCTGATGCTCGATTCATCCTGGTCAAGCTCGAAACGGTAGAATGCCGTGGCAGAGTCCACAATGATAAGTCCTATCCTGTCCGAGATTAGCTTCTCTATTTCCTTTACTGCAGCATACTGCTCCTCAAAACTGGTGGGTTCAAAGATTATTATCTCCCGGGCTATCTCCTTTGCATTCTCTCCGGCGATCTGCCTGAACCTCTGGGGTGAGATGGCTTCGGTATCTATATATATTACTTTCTTGCCGCTCTTCACGCATTCAACAGCAAGCTGCATGCACAGATTTGTCTTGCCACAGCCGGCCTCTCCGAATACCTGGGTGACAATGCCGGTCTCAAAGCCTCCTTCCAGGAGCTCATCGATGGACTGGCTTCCGGTTGATAGATGTCTGGTTATCTTTTACACCTCTTGCCTGAGATACCTATAATAGAACTCCTGATATACATCTTTTGGCAAAGTGTTTGTATCCAGGTATGTATTCATCTCGGATTAATTATTATTACCAATACTGATATATATTGTCGGCTATATATTATCTATTCAAGCATTATAACCGTCATTTTTGTTACCAGAGAGAGTCTGAAAAAGCATTATTAAGCTGGAAGTCATTTTATAATTTACCTCACGGTGAAAAGGACAAGTCAAAATACGATGCCAGCTGAATGTCATTTTTTTCAGATGGCATTGTAGTTCCTCTCCACTGCAGATTAATATAATAATTCGATTATATGCTCGAAGGGACGCGAGAGAATGGCTGATGTAACTATCTATACAACGAAAACATGCCCAAAATGTGAACAGTTGAAAAAGGTACTGCAATCGAAAGGTATTCCTTTCAGGACTGCAGACATGTCAACCCCCGAAGCACTCACTGAACTGAAGTTCAATGGTGTATTCACAATGACTGCACCGGTACTCCAGATCAACGATGAATTTTTAACCCATAAAGACCTCTTCAAGGGTCCTGATGTGAACCTGGAAGCTCTGAGCAGCCTGCTCTGAAGGTTATGGGTACTGAGGTGGGAAGATGGAAGGATGCACTACTGTAACTAAGGCTGATGCCAGGGAAGATGATCACGAACAGGCCGATCTGGCCTGTGATGCTCAGGTTCAGTCCGGGGAAAAGAAAGGGACGCCGATAAACATGACACAGACAAGCAAGCCACTTGCTATTCAGAAAACGCTTGATGGTCACACCATATCCATCATGCCCAGGGTCCGCACCACAGCAGGGCACATGGTCGAGTGGGACCGCAATATCATAATTAACCAGTTGATAAAAGAGACAAAGCTCTCTGAACGCTTCCACGGGATGCCTGGCATGCAGAAGGAAGAAGCCCAGGACATTGCAAAAGAGGTGGAGCGCCGTATCAGGAGCCTTGAGCTCAAGTTCCTTTCAGGCCCCCTTATCAGAGAAGTTGTCAATATAGTGCTCCTTGAGAGAGGGCACACCGAATGGAGGAACATCTCCACCAGGGTAGGTACCCCTGTGTACGATGCCTGCGAAATAGACCTTGGCAGCGGTTTCGAGGCAAAGGACAACGCCAACCTGCAGGAGAATGCCGAGACCTCCCACAAGAAAAAGGCAGACAAGATCTCCAAGGAACAGTACCTTCTCCTCCTCCCGCCAAAGACGGCGGACCTGCATCTTAACGGTGACATCCATATCCACGACCTCGAGTACCTCGGTACCCGTGCGTTCTGTCAGGACTGGGATCTCAGGTATTTCTTCTACTACGGGCTCATGCCTGACGGCTCCGGTGCCAAGGCAAGTGTCGCTGGCCCGGCCATGAAAGCGGAAGTAGCCATGCTGCATGCAGTGAAGGCCCTGGGAAGCGCCCAGACCAACTTTGCAGGCGGCCAGGGATTCTACAATTTCCTCACTTTCATTGCTCCGTACTTCGAAGGCAAGAGCTACCTTGAGATCAAGCAGCTCATGCAGATGTTCGTGTACGAGATGACCCAGATGATGGTCGCCCGCGGAGGGCAGGTCGTCTTTTCCTCTGTGCAGCTCTCCCCGGGAGTACCAAAGCTCTGGAAGGATAAGCCTGCGGTCTACAAGGGCAGGGTGCACGATGGCACCCAGGGCACTGAGAAGCGCACATACGGCGAGTTCGAGCGCGAAGTGCGCCTGGCGTTCAAGGCACTCATGGATGTCATGATCGAGGGTGACAACTGGGGCAAGCCCTTCAATTTCCCAAAACCCGAGATATCCATCGAACCTGATTTCATGGAAGAGGACGGTTTCTTCAACAGGGCCCACCCCGAGCTTCCGACCTACGAGCAGCTTTACGATATGACTTTCGAGCTGGCCGCCAAGTTCGGTACGCCTTACTTCGACAACCAGCTGCCTGAATACAGGGGTGCCGGCGAGGGAATATCATGCTACCAGTGCTGTGCTTACCAGTTCTCGGCAAATGCTGACGCTGATGCCAGCTTTGAGGACAAGCTCATGTTCAAGGACGGGAAGCACTTCTCAATGGGTTCCTGGCAGGTCGTATCCCTTAACTGCCCCAGGGCTGCCTACAGGGCCAAAGGAGATGATGAGGCACTGTTCGCCGACCTGAAGAGCCTTATGGACCAGAGCATCAAGCTGTTCAAGACAAAGCGCAGCTGGATGGAAAGCATCATTGAGAACAACAGGATGCCCTTCGCGACCCAGAGACCAAAGGACCCTGTAACAGGCGAGAAAGGCGCAATCGCTGTTGACATCGATGCACTGGTCTACACCATAGGCGTGATCGGTATCAATGAGATGGTGCAGTATCATGTAGGCTCCCAGATACACGAGTCTAAGGAGGCCTTCAAGTTTGCCATCAGGGCAATGACCGAGATGGAGATGTACGGCAAGGAGCTAAGCCAGAAGTATGGCATGGAGATAGCACTCGCCCGTACCCCTGCGGAAACCACATGCCAGAGGTTTGCAGTGTCGGACATGCTGCACGAGGAGTATAAGGATGCAGTCCTGCAGGTAGTCAAGGGTGACAAGGAAGCAGCCCTGGCAAATATCAAGAGGACCCATGACCTGCCTGTCTACTATACCAATGGTACCCATGTTCCTCCGGGTGCCAACATATCCCTGATAGACAGGATAAATATAGAGCATGTGTTCTTCCCAATAGTTGACGGAGGCAATATCTGTCATATATGGATGGGTGAAGGCTCTCCTGATGCAAAGGGTCTGAAGGAGTTCGCGATGAAGATCGCAAAGAATACACAGATAGGTTACTTCGCCTTTACTAAGGATATGACCGTATGCCTCAACGATTTCCATATCATGTCCGGCCTGAAGGAATGCTGCGAGAACTGCGGCTCCACTGATGTGGAACAGCTCTCAAGGGTGACAGGATACGTGCAGGCAGTGCATGGCTGGAATGCTGCCAAGAGGCAGGAGCTGGCCGACAGGATGCGCTACAGTTCAAGCGACATGATCTGATATAAATGAAAGTGAATTATGGTAGTTGTGTTCCTATCTCTACTGTGGACTGGCACGGTCACGTGTCAGTCGTCCTCTTTTTAAGGAACTGCCCCTTTCGCTGTCCCTATTGCCAGAACCACGAGCTTCTGAACGATTCCGGGCTGACGGATATATCCGTGCCTGAAGCTGCAATAAAGAATTCAAGACCCTTTGTCAGCAGCCTTATCCTGCTGGGAGGTGAGCCTCTCATGCAGAAGCAGGCTGTAATGCATCTGGCACGTTTTGCAAAAGAGAACGGGCTGCTTGTGGGAGTACATACCAACGGTTTCTATCCGCAGGTTCTTGATGAGATGATAAAGGAAAAGCTGCTTGACAAGGTCTTCATTGACATCAAGGCGCCTCTGGACGATATTGAGGCATACGGCAGGGTAACTGGCTTCGACACTTTGCAGTCACGGACAGAACCCGCCGATGCTGTCAGGAACATATCGGATTCTGTATTGCTTGTCATTCGGAGTGGTGTGGAACTGGAACTGAGAACAACGGTTTTCAGGGGTTTCATGGGCGATGCTGCTGACATCCGTAGGATAGCTGCTTCCATTCTCTCCCTCACCGGTGACAGGAAGGTTCCTTATGTGCTTCAGCAGGGACTTGCGGAGAATGCAGCACTTGAGAGTATGCGTTGCATAAAGCCCTTCAGCAGGGATGAGATGCTTGAGCTGGCCGGGTCTGCCCACGGGTCTCTGGACAATGTATGGATAAGGACCCGGGAGCACGGGAACGAGAAGCTTAACTTCGAACCGGTTTGAAGTTTAAAGAATTATTATATAGTCCTGATACAATCACTCAGTATAATAAACGCCAAATGGAGCGATATGAGTGAAAAGAACATACCTTTTATCAGCATTATTGCTTGTGTCCATTGCTATTCTCGTAAGTGGCTGCGCAAGCCTGGACAAAGATGCAGGCTCTTCATCTTATACTTCCAATGAACAGGCCATATATGACTATGATACTGTCGCAGAAGAATCCGTGAGACAGGTCTCCGGCACGGGAAGCTTGGTTTCCGTGGATCGGAAGACCATCACTAGCGTGGATATGTCCCTTGAGGTTGAAGACGTCCCTGGAGCCATAGAACAGATAGCTGCAACAGCAAGAGCTTCGGGAGGTTATGTCTCCGGTTCCTCAGTGTATGTGCACACCTATGACCAGAACACCTGGAGGGACGGATATATCACTGTAAGGATCCCTGAGGCAGGACACCCTGAATTCCTGGACGAGGTAAGCCAACTGGGAGAGGTCACTTCCAGAAGCGTATCCTCCCAGGATGTCACAGAGGAATATATCGATGTCAATGCCCGCCTGGAGAACCTGAAGAGGCAGGAACAGCGTCTCCACGAGGTTCTGAACATGAGCAGGACCGTGGAGGAAGTGCTGAGCGTGGAGAAGGAGATCGAGCGTGTCAGGGGTGAGATCGACAGCCTGACCGGCCGCCTGAACTATCTCAATGACAGGGTAGAATACTCAACCATCAGCATCCGCCTTACGGAATCCGACCGCGTGATTTACTCGTGGGGACTTGGGGATGCGTTGTCCGAGTCGGTCAGGGGCTTCATATCAATGGTCAATGCACTGATCATACTTGTAGGTTACATGCTTCCTATAGTTATTCTTCTGACCCTGTTAGGTGGCCTCTTCGTGGCGTTGAGGAGGATGGCACGCCGGTGATACAGATGCCTGGGATCTGAATGAGGGCAAGATGCCTTCATTCATACAGTCCTATAAACCGGTCATTTTAAATAAAAAAATATTGTTACTGCATAAGTACATAATGTTATAAGCTGACCCTTCAATGTGATATCATGAGATCCGGACCTGTATCAGAGATTGGAGAGCGCCCTCTTATCGGCCTTTTGACTGGCATATTTAACAAGACCAGGGCCCCTCATCTTATTGTCGCCCCAGGTCACGATGACTGTGCCGTGCTTGAGATATCGGAGGATGAATATCTTGTGGTGACCACTGATATGCTCCACAGGAAAACGGATTTTCCTCAGCAGATGACCGGGTGGCAGATCGGATGGATGTCAGCGGCGGTTAACCTGAGCGACATTGCATCCATGGGTGCAGCTCCTGCAGGCTTCCTTTCAGCTATCGGTCTTCCCAGAGATACGGATGTGGGTTTTGTCGAAGACATAGCCCGCGGGATGGCAGACTGCGCAAAAGCCTGTGGTACTTCAGTGATAGGCGGCGATATCGATACCCATGATGAGCTGACCATTACCGGAACCGCTCTCGGGATAGTCAGGAAGGAAGAACTGCTGACCAGGAGAGGTGCCAGGGTGGGGGACAAGGTCTGCGTTACAGGTTTTACCGGCTCAGCCGGTGCTGCACTGCACGCCATCGAGCATGAGATCCAGGTCCCTGACAGGTTGATAAACGCTCTTCTTGAACCGTATCCCCGGATAGCCGAAGGAAGGGAGCTTGCACTCTCCGGCCTTGTGACGTCGATGATGGATACCAGCGATGGTCTTGCATTGTCCCTTCACGACCTTGCCGACCTCAACAAGGTGGGATTCCGCATCCATGAGTCGGCACTTCCAGTGCACGATGACGTCAGGAAGTATGTAACATCAGATCCGGACAAGCTGACGGATCTTGCTCTCTACACAGGCGGTGATTTTGAATTAGTGTTCACGGCTGCCCCCGATATACTTAATGAAGTATTTAAAGGATTTAATTTAAGTATAATAGGTGAAGTAGTTGAACAATCAGTTGGTATGCTCATTGAACGCAAGGACGGGTCAAACCTGTCGATTAATAGAAAAGGTTATCTACAATTAGGAAATTAGAATTATACACGATTAGTTTACACTCTTCAGGAAAAAGGATGGAACAAAAATGAATAAAAACATTCGACTGCTTTTATTTGGATTTATACTGCTCATGTTCACGGGGGCCGCTATGGGTTTATCAGGCCCGAGCGGTCTTTCTGAAACTGCTACTGGTCCGACATGGATCACATGGAGCTGGACCAACCCCACAGACGCTGACTTTAACGGAACTAACATTTACATAGGTGGTTCCCAGGTAGCAACTCTGGGCAGCTCAGTTTCAACTTATAACGCAACCGGTCTTTCTCCCAGCACCTCTTATGAGATACGCGTTGAGACTGTAAATACTACTGGTGTTGTGGGGGGCTCCCTTACAGATTCCGCAATAACCTCTAGTGACACTATTGCTCCTGGCCCGGTAACCGGTCTAGCTGAATCCGCCAAAGGCCCTACTTGGATCACGTGGAGCTGGACCAACCCTAGCGACTCTGATTTTAATGGGACTGTTATTTACATAGGTGGTTCCCAGGTAGCAACTCTGGGTAGCTCAGTTTCAACTTATAACGCAACGGGTCTCAATGCAAGCACTTCCTATGTAATTGGTGTTGCCACTAAAGATCTTGCCGGTAATATGGGAAGCTCAGTCTCTGATTCCGCATCAACCACTTCTGATACCGATACTACCCCTCCGGATCCTGTAACTGGCCTTACTGCATCATCCATTACTGGAAGCAGTATCACATGGGGCTGGACAAATCCAAGTGATGCTGACTTCGCTGGGACTGTCATTTACATAGATGGCTCACAAGTTACCACTCTCGGAAATACGACCAGTTCTTATACTGCCACCGGACTGTCATCTAGTGCATCTCATAGTATTGGGGTAAGAACCAAAGATCTGAGTGGAAACCTTGGGAACTGGGCAAACGCCTCAGCTACTACGACAGCTGACACAGGTGAACCTGGAAGCGTAACGTCTTTAAGCGTGGACTCTAAAGGTTCTGACTGGATAAAGTGGAAATGGACAAATCCTACAGATTCTGATTTCGACCATGTAATGGTTTACATAAACAACGTATTTGTAACGAATGTATCGGCAAATTCTTATACTGCCAATAACCTGAGTGCAAGTACCAGCTACACAATAAAACTTCACACGGTTGATGATGCAGGTAACATAAACAATGCAGATGTTACCAATACGACAAGTACATATCATAAATCTTATCTCACAGGTGACCGCATCTGGGACGAGGACGCAAACCAGTCCACTACCTACACCTGGGATGCAAAGAGTTTCTCAGGTTTCTTCTATGATCTGGAGACCGGTTTCAGTTCGGAGACAATGACGATCACTGACATCTCAAGAACGATAGGTGACGGAAAACTTGTCTATCGTACCGAACCTGTCGACAGTAACTTCGAGCACTCTGGATGGGGTAAGTATCAGGTCATCGGTTTCATGGCCGAGAAGTACTTTGCAGGATACACTTCCAATACTACCATCACTGGAGTTGACAGAGTCAGCCTGATATCTTCCGGTCAGCTCTCCAAGGTCCTTATTGATAATGATGACAAGAAATCGGTGTATTCCGGCTCCTCACTCACCCTTGAGGACGGGTACAAGCTCAACATCGTCCAGGTTGACAAGAACGGTGACAAGGTATTCGTGACCCTCACAAAGGACGGCGACGAGCTTGACAGTGCAGTGATCAGCGGAAGCGGGGACTACATCTACAAGACCGACCTCGGAGACAGTGATGACGTTATTATCGTAGCTGTTCGCTTCACATCGATCTTCAGTAGTACCGAATCCAATGCTGTCACAATCCAGGGTATCTTCCAGATATCCGAGGACTACATAGAGCTGGAGGATGGTGCAAGCTATGGCAAGATGGAGATATCGGGGTTCAGTGACAATTACATCGAGATGGAGAACGACGGTTCGATCTCCCTATCCAAAGGAAAGATCATCCCTGTCATGGGCAAGATCAAGTTCATAGTGGCTGATTCCGATACACTGCGCTTTGCACCTTTCGTGGACATGTCCTCACCGGGTACATACGAGCTTCGTGGCACAGTGGCAGAGGACGATGAAAAACTAACATGGACTCCCCTCAACTTCGAAGGCTTCTATTATGATATAGACGAGGGCATTCAGACCGAAAAGCTGGAACTGAAAGAAATTAACGATCGAAGCATACCGAAGAACAAGCTTGTCTATACCAGCACTCCGAAGGCAGTTTCATTCGAGCACTCTTCCTGGGGAAGTTTCAATGTGATCGGTTTCATGGCCGAGAAGTACTTCGCAGGATATCCTTCAGGAGCTTTCGGCAGTAGCAGCAGTGTGGATATCCTTTCTGACGGCCTGCTCTCAAAGGTCCTTATCGATGAGGATGATAAGAAATCCGTCTATTCCGGCTCCTCACTCGTCCTTGAGGAAGGATATGCTCTCAACATCGTCCAGGTTGACAAGAACGGCGACAAGGTAATGGTGACACTTACAAAGGATGGGGATGAGGTAGACACTTCAATCATCAGCGGCAGTGGCACTTACATCTATGAGAAGGACCTTGGCGATTCCGACGATGTACCGCTGATAGCGATCCACTTTGACTCAATCTTCAGTGGTACCGAGTCAAACGCTGTATTCGTGAAGGGTATCTTCCAGATATCAGAGGATTACCTTGAGATAGAGGACGGTGACACCTTCGGCAAGATGGAGGTCACAGGCATAGGTGGAAGCATCACAATGTCCAACAAGGATTCCATATCCCTGTCAAAGGGCAAATCCATAGCAATCATGGGTGATGTCAGCATCAATGTGGCTGATTCCAGTACTGTGAGGTACTACCCATACGTCGAGGTGACCACCACGCCTTCCCAGTCACTGAGCGTAAGTCTCGACAACTCCATAACCACAAAGGGAAGCAAGGTCACGGTCACTGTGACATCCCGTGGTGCTGCAGTAAGTGAGGCCACCGTGAAAGCAGGCAGTTCGACAGTCGGGACGACAGACGACGAAGGCAGGATAACCTACACGGCCTCAACCATCGGAACCATAAAGATCACTGCATCCAAGGATGGCTATGCTTCAGGCAGCAGTGAACTGGAGATAATCTCTCCTGATGACGACTCAAGGAAGATAATCCTCGAGGTCTCCCCGCAGGAGGTCTATGAAGGTTCTTCCGTGACATTCTTTGTCCTAAAGGCAATAGGAGGAGATGCGGTGGAAGGCGCCACAGTGAGCTATGATGGCAAGTCCATCGGTTCCACTTCTTCCCAGGGAACGGTCACATATACGGTAACCAATCCGGGCATGCACAAGCTCACGGCAGTGAAGAGCGGTTTCCTCGATGCTTCAATGAACCTCGAGGTCAAGGAACTTGCGGCCAAGTTCGAATTCACCAACCTGGTCATAACTCCGCTTGATGTCAGGCAGGGCAAGGAAGCGACTTTCAGTGTCGATGTAAAGAACGTGGGTACGGCAGCAGGCAATTATACTGTCGACCTCAAGGTCAACGATACTGTCGTTGGTACCAAGACCGTAAGCCTTGGCATAGGTGAATCCGAAACCCTCGAGTTCAAGCATGCTGAAAAGGAACCGGGCACTTATACTGTAAAGGTCGCTGACCTTACCACCACCTATGAAGTGTTCGAGAGATCAGGTGTCATCTGGTATGCCCTCGGAGCTATCGCAGTAGTGATTGTAGGAGGACTTGGATACCTGTTCACGGCAGGAGGCTGGACCGTTGATATGGCCCAGGCAAAAGTAGACGAAGCAATACAGACAATAAAGGAGCTTGTCAGCAAGCGCTGATAGCTCCAGACCCTATTTTTAAAAGCGGATACTGCTTTTCCGCTTTTCTTTTTACCCTATCTTCTTGGCCACAAGCTCTATAGCTTCTATGAGACTGTCCTTTGGCATGATAGTGGCGACAGGTATCCTCAGTATCTTCTCCACGGTGGGGCTCACAATAGGTGCGCACACAAGGGCCTTGGCTCCATCCCTTTCAGCCCGCACGGCCGCAATGATAGCTTCCTCCATGGAGGTTGCCGAATACTCCCTGATTGTGCAGAGGTTCCCGCATATCTTTCTCTTTGTTTCACTGATATTATCCAATACCGGCCGGGCGGCAATCACAGCTATGAAGTTTCCTTTTTCAGACCCTTCAATTCTTTTGATCGTCTTTATTATCTGGCGGAGGGTCTTCATATTTGGTTCTCTTTTACCTGACATTACCTTGTACAATGTGCTCTGCGGTATGTCGGCCTTTTCTGCGAACTCCAGCGCAGTAAGCCCAAGTTCGTCCTTGATCACCTTTGAGAGAGTCTCTCTGAACCTGTCATCGGATTCCAGCACTGCATCGATTATTTTGTCAGCTGCGTTCATTTATTCCACTCTTCACTCCTCAAGTACTATCCTCTAAAGGCAATGTGATGCTGTATATTAATACCTTTGGGCCATCAATATGGACTTAACGGTAATTTATATAATCTATATTGTCATGCTTTCAAAAAAAGAACAAAAAAGAGGAACAATTGGTGAGAACATGCATTCTAAAGGACATCGAAATACATATGCACTTTTGCTTTTAGTTATTGTTGTTATTTCAGCCGTGCTTATATCCGGCTGTACCGAAAAGGATACAGGAACTGAACAGCAGTTGTCCTCCCTGACATTCGGATACCAGCCCAGCACCCATCAGATAGCCTACCTGACCGCAAAGGACCAGGGCTGGTGGAATGAAAGCCTTTCTCCCCTGGGTGTGCAGAGGGTCAATGACAGGCTTTTCCCTACAGGAGCTCCTGAAATGTCTGCAATGCTCGCAGGTGAGATAGATGTGGCTTATGTGGGGGCTGCGCCGGTTGTAGCAGCTGTTGCGAACGGGCTTGACGCCAAGATCGTTGCAACTGCACAGATCCAGGGTTCTGATATTGTGCTGCGTAACGGATTGCCTTATGAGGGTCCTGAAGACCTAAGAGGCTTAAGGATAGCAACCTTCCCTCCGGGAACCATACAGGATACACTTTTGAGAGAATGGCTCACAGTTAATGGTATCAATCCCGAAACCGATGTGACCATTTTGCCAATGGGGCCGGGCGATGCCGTAACAGCGCTTTCTGCAAGACAGGTAGATGCAGTGTTCCTTCCTCATCCCTCACCTACTGAGATAGAAGTACAGGGTATTGGCCGGTCAGTCGTCCAATCCGGGGAAATGATGGAAGACCACGCATGCTGCGTAGTCTTAGTAAGTGGAAGACTCATCAGAGAACATCCTGACGTAGTACAGCAGATAGTTGCAACTCATGTACGTGCAACAGAGTATGATACCGGGCATGTCAGTGAAGCAGCAGCAACTTTTGCCGCTGATCAGGACATGGATGTAGCGGTTGTGGAGAAGTCCCTTCAGGACTGGGACGGTACCTGGATAGCTGATCCGAATGTTATCATAAACTCCACTGTCGAGTATGCGCAGGTCCAGTATGACCAGGGCACCATAAACAGGCAACTCACACAGGACGACCTGTTCGATCTGAGCTTCTATGAAGCTCTTGATCAATAATTTTTTGAACAGCAAGTTGAATAAGCACAAAAACGTTAAATAAACTGCTTACAGAACCTTCGTTCTATATGCGGAGAGATCATGGCCAGAGGACGCTTTCAAAAATTAAAGAATAAGGGTGTGGAGATATTATCAGTAATCTCTGCAGTTATAATATGGCAACTTGTAGCTGATTACATCGTCCGGAACAGGTTTTTCCTTCCCAGTTTCACTGATGTTGCTGAGGCATTCCTTATCACTGTTTCAAGACAGGGCATATTCCCTTTCATGGGAATGGATCTGGAACTTCCGGTTCTGCTGGTTGATACCCTTTACAGCCTCATGCACTTCTCAATCGGTCTTGTGGCTGCTCTTGTCATAGGCATACCGGTAGGTATGATCATGGGATGGTTCAGGTCCCTTGAAAGGGTCTTTGACCCTATTATAGAGATAATACGTCCTATACCTCCCCTGGCATGGATTCCCTTTGCAATAATATGGATAGGCCTCAACCCATTCGGGGCAGGCTTTGTTATATTTGTAGGCGCTCTCTTCCCGATAATAATAAACACCTTCACAGGATTCAAAAGTGTTCCGCGGATATATGTTGAAGCTGCAAAGGTACTGGGGTGTACCGCTGACCATGATCTCATAAGGCGCATAGCAATACCGTCAGCCCTTCCGTCCATTGCGGCAGGCATCAGGATAGCCATGGGCGTAGGCTGGATGTGCCTTGTTGCGGCTGAGATGTTCGGTGTTAGCAGGAACGGCCTAGGTTTCAAGATCTGGCACAATTATTATCTCCACCGCATGGATTTTGTGCTTGTCTATATGCTTGTCCTGGGATTCCTGGGACTCTTGATCGACAGGGCATTCAGGTCCTATCTTGAGGAAAAGTTCTTCAAGTGGCGCACAGGGGTGGTGATGTAGATGGGCAGGGTGAAAATCAGGGGAGTGTCCAGGAAATTCGTGAAAGATGAAGTATCAGGGACCCTCGCTCTTGACAACGTAAGCCTGGACATCGAGGACAAGGAGTTTGTCTGCTTCATAGGTCCTTCAGGGTGTGGGAAGACAACTTTGCTCAGGATAGTATCGGGTCTTGATCTTCCCGATGCCGGCGAGGTCTTTGTGGATAATGAAAGGATCCTCTCTCCGGGACCTAAGAGGGGCATGGTATTCCAGGAGTATTCCCTCTTCCCCTGGAAGTCGGTCATTGACAATATCATATTCGGTCCGCAGATGAGGGGGACCAGGAAGAAGGATGCCATTGAGGAAGCGCAAAAGTATCTGGAGCTTGTGGGTCTTGAACAGTTCAGGGACAGCTATCCCCATGAGCTCTCAGGAGGTATGAAGCAAAGGGTAGCCATCGCCCGCGCCCTTGCAAATGAACCTGAGGTGCTCCTCATGGACGAACCCTTCGGCGCCCTTGATGCCCAGACGAGGAACACACTGCAGCATGAACTTCTCAGCATATGGCAGAAGAAGAACATCACGATCCTCTTTGTCACGCACAGCGTGGATGAGGCAGTCTTCCTTGCAGACCGGATAGTAATAATGACAGCAAGGCCGGGTAAGATAAAGGAAATAATAAAGGTCGATATCCCTCGGCTGCGTGACAGGACGAGCCTGGAAGTAAACCAGCTGCGCAACCGTGTCCTGAAATTACTTGCAGAAGAGCAGAAAAAGTGATTTTCTGCACTTTTTCCTGGTTTCATTCCCCGCGGACGATCACCTTTGTACCGGATTCTATTTCCTTTATATGGACCTGGCCTATCAGTTCGAGTGTTGTGCTGGCCTTAGCAAAATCTATAGAGCATCCGGGGCGTATCGAGATCGTTCCTCCTGCTATGGCTGAACCCTCCACGTTCACACGGTCAAAGATCTTAATGTCGTTGTATGCCTCGACATTGCCCTTGATCTCGCATCCGGGTCCTATTACAATATCATCTGCTTTGACACTTCCTCTTACCGAAGAGTTCTTCCCTAGTTTCAGGGTGCCTTTCACAGTGAGATCTTTCCAGAAAGAGGATGCTGCACCTGCGATGAAATTCCCGTCTATTGTTACATCGCTTTCGAAGTATGATCTTCTCTTGGCAATGTATGTGTTTGATGCCTTATGGTATCTAAGATCTGCACTCATCTCATTCACCTGACCTACTCTATACTTTCGTTGATTATAAATTCATTGTATCTGATAGTCTCTTCTGATGTTCCTGCAAGCCGGGCCCTGGATGCTCTTTCCTTTGTCCGCATACAGGCGTTTTCAGGCAGTTCCGGATAACAACCATTATATATAACAACATATATACAATTATATATTTCTGGGCCTTTGAATAAGAATTTAGAGAGCTTGTTAGTTTCATGGGCCGGGGTGTATGAATGGTCAATACTAGTAACGAGCATCAGTTAACAGAGCATATTGGCACTGATCGATCCCCTGGACATGCTTCTCTTCCCATATTACAATGTAACTCTATCTCTGGAGATCTGGATAAGGCAAAGACCTTTTTTGATTCCCTGAATGTGCCGATCCTTGTGGTAAATAACGAGCATGCGGTCCTGTCTATCAACCGCACGGCTGAACACCTGTTTGGCCTTAAGGATGATGAGCTTGCAGGCAGGAACTGGCTGGACACACTGGTCCATGAAAGCTCCAGGGAGCTCTTAAAAGATACTTTTCTCAATCTCCTGTCAGGAGATATTGTCATTTCCGAGCCCCCATGTTCGAAAATGATAGTTAATGGAAATTATGAGATGATAATCTCCTGGAACATTACCTCCATGAAAGGAGATGATGGTTCCCCTGCAGGTTTCATACTGGCAGGCACCGATATCACCAGCCATAAATCAGCAGAATTGGGGGCAATACGTGAAAAGGAAAAACTGCTGGCTTTCCTTCGGTCAGTCACCTATGCAGTGATCTTCTCGGATAACTCAGGCAGGATCACTTTCTGGAACAAAATGGCAACCGCCCTTTTTGGCTACGAGGAAAATGAGATACTTGGCGAACCTCTCACTCTTATCATGCCGAGGCGATACAGAAAAGCGCATGAGGGCTGGGACCAGATCATATCCATTGGCAATTCCCCTGTGATGGGCAGGCTCTTTGAGGCCTCAGGCCTGAGAAAGGATGGCAGTGAGTTCCCTCTTGAAATTGCAGTCACCACCACAAGGCTCAACGGGGAGGTTTTTCACACAGCCTTCCTGAACGATATCTCCAAGCGTAAGATGAAAGAGCGGCTCACAACGATTTCCAAGAACAAGTATCGCATGATTTTCCAGAAATCCCCGCTTGGTATCTTCCATTTCAACGAGAAGGGAGTTATCACCCAGTGCAATGAGAAGTTTGTGAAAATTGTGGGAGCTGCTCACGAAAACGTAATCAGCACAATTATCAATTTCAATATGCTTGACTCATTCAGGGATGAATCGATGGTCAGGTGCATAAAGCAGGTACTCTCAGGTATACCGGCCAGGTATGAGGATGATTTTGTATCTCCCTTCTCGGACAAGGTTGTGCCTATCAAGGCTGAGTTCAGTCCTGTGATCTCTGACGAGGGCAAGCTCATGGGTGGCGTGTGCGTTGTCGAGGACTTCACGGAACGCAAGGCCGCAGAAAAAGCCCTTAACAAGTATGCAGAGGATCTTGCAAAGGCTAACACGGAGCTGAAATCCCTCGACCGCATGAAAGACGAGTTCCTCTCCAATCTCAGGCACGAACTCAAGACACCGCTCATCCCCATACGCGGCTACAGTGAACTGATGTTTGAAGGTGCCCTTGGTGAGCTTAACGAGAGGCAGAAGGATGCCATGGAAAAGGTCATGCTCAGCTCTGAAAGATTGAAAAGACTGATAGATTCCCTTCTCTATGTCAGCATCACGGAAGGCGGTAATGTTGATTATACCTTTGTCCCCCTTCGTGTGACAGAGGTCATCGAGTCTGCAATATGCGATCGTTCACCTGAACTGGTAAGTAAGGGTCATACAATAGAGAAAGAGTTCTCTCCCAACATACCTCTTATAGAAGGCGACCTGGAGTATCTGACAGATGTGTTCGTGAACATCATCGACAATGCGATAAAATTCACGCGTGCAAAAGGTCATATCCGCATTTCTGCAGCTTTCGAGGATGACTATGTCCATGTTCAGATATCGGATAATGGCATTGGCATCTCGGAGGAGAACATGACTAAGATCTTCACCCGGTTCTATCAGGCCGACGGCTCATCAACCCGCAAGTATGGTGGCAACGGGCTTGGGCTCTATATATGTAAGAAGATAGTCGAAGCCCATAAGGGCAGCATCAGGCTGGAAAGTATCGAGAACAAGGGTACCACTGTCCACCTATATCTTCCCGGACTGACCGTTCCTATATGCCCCTGTGAATAAGATATCCAAGCGTTACCAGGGACAGTGAGGTCGCAGTGACATCTCCTGCGTCTTTGCCCCAGGAACCGTTATTGTTCATCAGGGAGAATAGACGCTGCTTTGAAGCACCCAGCTCCCGGCCATATCCGGCAAGTATCAAAGCCTGCATAACGAGGTTGCTTGTGGCAATAGTCTCCCAGTCCCCCTCCGGGCTACGCCGGGAAAGCAGCCATTTTACCCTGTCAAGGACAAACTCTTTCTCATCCGGTAAACCTCCAAGCTTTCCCTGCAGGAGAAGGGCCTGGAGTACAAGTGACGTTGTACCGGGGTATTCCCAGGAAGGGCCGTAATTATCAACAAGCCACGAGCAGCCCTCCACGTTCCTGATGCCCATATCTGCAAGGGCAATGAGTGCATAGGTCGTATCATATACGTCTTCGTTCCAGGAAGCCCTTTCCTGTTCTGAAAGCATCCATTCACCCACATCGGGAAAAACCATGCCTATGACTGCAAGGGATGAAGCTGCCCTGGCAGTGTCTCTCAGGGAGTGGTTCCAGCTGCCTTCTTTCTTGAGCCTTATCAGTTTGGGTGCCAGGTCATTTTCCACATCCCATACATGGCATGCAAGTATGGCACGCGAGAGTTCTTTTACCTCGGTGATGTTCCTGGAGAGGAGCCAGTCAAAAGATAGTTCACTATTGAAATGCATGCCGGCATAGATGCCAGCGAGTTATTTATCTTTTTGCAGGCAGGACATGAGAGAATGCTCGGACGTTCTCTTTTGACGTCAGTGACAGAGTCACGCTAAAAAAAAGCCGGATATTTGGAAAGGGGAACAGGGACGATGCCTGTTCTCCGATGATTTTATTCCTTGAAGTTCTCCACAGCATCTGTGATGCGGCTGAATTCCCGGAACCATTCGAGGTCTGCATTACCCTCGAGATGTACCCTGCCCTTATCCTCTATTTCCGCAAGTGCAGGATCTATGGGCAGCTCACCCAATACCGGCACGTTGAAATCGGCTGCAGCCCTTTCAACTCCTCCGGTTCCGTAAATGTCTATCTTCTCATTGCAGTGAGGGCATTTCATGCCGCTCATGTTCTCCACGATACCAATTACAGGCACCTTGAGCATGCTGGCGAAGGTGAGGGATTTCCTTACACTGAGCAGGGCGACGTCCTGCGGCGTGGTCACAACCACAGCACCGTCCAGTTTTTCGATCAGCTGCGCGATACTGAGGGGCTCGTCACCGGTTCCGGGTGGCAGGTCTATGAAAAGATAGTCAAGCTTACCCCATGACACTTCCTGCAGGAACTGCTTGATAGCTCCCATCTTAGCAGGCCCTCTCCATATTATTGGGGAATCCTTGTCCTCGATCAGGAGTGCTATTGACATCACTTTCAGGTTATCGGTTACCTGTATGGGAACGATGCCATTCTCATCGACCCCAGGTCTCTGGTCTTCGATACCGAACATCTTGGGGATGCTGGGTCCGTGGATATCCGCATCAAGAAGGCCTACCTTATACCCGCGGTCAGCGAGGCGTGCGGCAAGGTTGGCAGCAACAGTGCTTTTGCCCACGCCTCCTTTTCCACTCATTACCATAATCTTCTTCCTGATGGATCTCATCTGCTTGATAAGCCTGGATTCTTGGGGTTTCTGCAACAGGTCCTGAGGGCTCTGTATAGTTTGTGCCATTTGATTACCTCTTCCTGATCATGCTATTGGGATCGAATACTAAGTACGGATTCTTCTGAGATGCAATATATTCTCGGGAAGCAGTGCTACTCTTCTTCGAGCTTGACGTAGCTGCCACCTGATATCTCTATTGCCTTGCCGGTAGTCAGTGCCAGTGCAACTTTCCTTCTTGCACTTTGCAGGTCTTCCCAGAACGCGCGCCTTGAAACACCCATTCTGAAGGCGGCATCTTCCTGCAACATGCCTTCCAGATCCACAAGTCTCAGAGCTTCCAGCTCCTCGATTGCAAGAGCTACGGTCTCAAGTTCACTTAACGGCACTCCCCTTGGTTTGAAATAGAGCACTTCCGGGGAGCACTCCACTCTTCTTGGGGACTTGGGCCTCCCTCTGCATTTCATTAAGCATATTGATGGAGGTGCCAATATTTATTGCTTGCCGGTAAAGTTCATATATTTCTTCCCCAATGTACCTCATTCTGGGAGTGTCATATGAAGTAAGCTGCCAGGCTTAGGACACCCATCCCTATGCAGAACTTTGCAAAGTTGAATCTATGGGCTATGCGGATGAATGTATCAATGGTTAACAGGCCGAAGGTGAAGGCAAAGAATGTCGCTAAAATCGCATTCATGTCCAGGGTCAGCATTCCCATTGCAGCGATACCTATGTCTGCAGCCAGGACGGCAGGTATGCTCATGAGGAAACTCAGTTTTATGGCCTCTGGTGCATTGAAGTTCCTCAGGAGCAGTGATGAGACCGTGATGCCGGATCTGCTGACTCCCGGCAGTGCAGCAAAACCCTGGGCTATGCCTGTCACGAGTGAATCTGTGAATGAGGGTACACTCTTCCTGATCTCTCTCCCTGAAGCTGCTTTCTGGAGCAGTCCGGTGAATATGAGAAGCACTCCGATAAGGGCTGTCGCTACCCTGCCTGAGAACTCCGTGAGACTGGCAGCAAACAGTATGAGTGGAAGGCCAATGATGCCGGTGATCAGGGTGGAGACTGTAAGGAAGCTTATCACAGCATGGTTGCTTTCCCTGCGGGACAGGAGATTGCGGATGTATTGGGGTATATTGTCCAGGATCTCCTTTATGTCTTCCCGGAAATAGATGACTGCTGAGAGAAGAGTGCCAGTATGCAGCCATATGGACATTGGCAGGGCCTCCGCAAGTGTTTTATCAAAAACATTGATCATTACGAGAGTGGTCATCCCTTCGCTGCTTATCGGGAGCCATTCAGCTATACCCTGGACTGCTCCTATCACTGCGGCCTCATAAAATGTTAACATTGTCCCAATATGGGATTTTTTTGTATATATAGTGGACGGTCTTTTTTAAATGGTTCCTGCAATCATCTATATGAATGTTTTCAAAAAAGCTTATATATTATATCTCATATGTGTGCTATATCCCTTAAGTTAGGTCGAGACCATTCAGGTGATAACTATGAAAGTAAGCGTACCATCAATCGGAAAAGGCGGAATGGATGACACAGTAAGCCAGCACTTTGGAAGAGCTCCTGCCTATACTGTCTTCGATACTGAGGATGAGAAGTATTCAGTTGTCCCGAACACAAGCGATCACAATGGCGGTGCTGGTCTTCCTGTTGAGCTTCTGGCTAAGGCCGGTGTCAATGTAATGCTTTGCAGGGGTATCGGCAAAGGTGCTGCGGTTATGTGCCAGCGTTCAGGGATAGATGTATTCATCGGTGCATCGGGAACTGTCAGGGATGCCATCAACGCATGGAAGTCCGGCACTCTCTCAAAAGCAGCACAGGATGGCAACTGTGGCAGTCATGGTCACAGCCACAGTCACAGCAGTCACTGTCAGGGCGGCTGCCATGGTCATGTCACTATAAATTGAATCAACAGTCCTTCCAAGGAAAAAGAATTACTGCAGCTGCAGGTGATTTTTTGCACTTTTTAATCTTCATTGTCGCTTATCTGCAAGAATCTTTCCGGATTGATTGCTAATTATAAATAATTATAGATATTCGAAACCTTTTTATTTGAGCAGGACAGAAAACTAAGTGGGATCAGCTATGGCTCAATCAGTGAATAAGAGCTCAGGAAGGTTTGTGCATGCCCTGCAGTCTGTTCCTGATTTCTCTGAGGTTCTTGTCCTGCTTCTGATAATGGCTTTGCTGGCGATGTCCTCTGATGAGATCGTGGATTTCTTCGATATAGTACGTGAGGTATTCACTTATTCTGTATCTCCTTGACTGGGAGAGAGTGATAGTCCGGAAGCTGGATGGGTTAAGGGTCATCCATATCATTGTTCACAGAAAACCTGGTTAATGGAGTGTTTGGTATGTCTGTTCATTCGGTAACTTTGTTTGAATGGGGTTCCCTCATCCTTGGTCTGTTCCAGCTGTTCTTTATAATGGTCGGCATTGCCATGATCGTATATGGAGGCATAGTTGCGACCATAGAAACGATCTTCCATGAAGCCCGGAAGAAAAACTACACCTATGCCCATATAAGGCATCAGTTCACAGATAAGATCCTGTTCGGCCTGGAGTTCCTCATAGCTGCAGATGTGATCCGGACGATCCGGGACCCGACCCTGCAGGAGGTTCTGACACTGGGGGCCATTGTCCTGATCCGAACCGTCATGGGTTATTTCCTCAGTAAAGAAGTAGAGGAGTATTCTTTTCTTGAATAAGTCTCACAATATCTCTTTTATTCAAGATATAACTGGCTGCAGAATTGGTCAATTATTGGTGACAGGGCAAATTTCAGCTTCTCTATCTGCCTTAAATCCAAAAGAATAAATATGTCCAGTTTGTAATCCTTGCTCTATGCAGGAGATCACAGGACTTGAGCTTTCTCCAAAGAAAGTAGAATACTTGAAATTCCTTTTTAAGAAAGGAGGTCTTGTAAGGACCACGGACATCTCTTCCCAGTTGCAGGTGGATCCTTCCACATCCACTAAGACAATTGCAGACCTTGCCGGGACCGGGCTTGTCGAACATATTCCCTACAGGGGTGTGAGGCTGACGGAGAAAGGCCAGCTTTACGCCGAATTCCTTGTCAACAGGCACAACATCCTGAGCCTTATGCTGAGCCACTACGGTCTGTCGTCCGAGGAAGCATGTGCTGAGACCGCAAGATTCGAATCTTTCGTTTCCAAGGCTGCTGTAGACAAAAT
This sequence comes from Methanolobus sp., assembly GCA_030154025.1. GTDB lineage: Archaea > Halobacteriota > Methanosarcinia > Methanosarcinales > Methanosarcinaceae > Methanolobus. Next base: position 25,212 of record JASKKT010000010.1, on the reverse strand, counting down.
ATGTAGTTCCATGGGTCACCCGCAGACCGGGGTTTGCGGCAAGATCCGGCATATCTCCTGTGGCATTCCCTGACTGACGTCCATAAAATTGGTATATGGCCAAAATTAATGGTACCGATCCAAATTTGAAGTATTACATAAAAATGGAGGTAGTATTAGATGAGAAAATTGTGTATGGTGTTCGTTCTGTTATTATCCCTGGCTCTTATACTTACCAGTGGCTGTACTGAAGGACCGGAAGCATCTGCTTCTCTGGATAAGCCTATTGTTGCAGTGAGCATCCTTCCGCAGGCGGAGTTCGTTGAAAAGATCGCAGGGGATAATGTGAAGGTGCTTGTCATGGTTCCCGCAGGCGCGGATCCGCATACTTATGAAATAACATCCGGGCAGCTTAGGGACCTGAGCAGGGCCCAGATGTATGTAAAGGTGGGCTCCGGGCTGGACTTTGAGAGGGTGTGGATGGACCGGCTCATTGCCCAGAATCCGGATATGCTTATAGTGGATTCATCAAACGGTGTAACGTTCAGGACAATGGAGGCTCATTCTCATGACGATGAAGAGTATGCAGAAGAACATGATTCCGAAGGATCCTATGAGGAACATGGAGCTGAAGAGCACAATGAAAGCCTTACAAAGGATCCCCACATCTGGACATCCCCTAAGCAGGCAAAGATAATGGTTAATAATACCTATGCGGGACTTGTGGAGATCGATCCGGACAATCAGGAACTGTATATGCAGAACAGGGATGCCTATCTTGCAGAACTGGATGCTGTCGATGCTACTATCAGGGAAACCCTTGCCGGTAAGGAAGGCAGCAGCTTCATAGTGTATCACCCTTCCTGGGGTTACTTTGCGGAAACATACGGCCTGAATGAGATAGCTGTGGAAATAGAGGGCAAGGAGCCAAGTGCGAAGGACATGCAGAGCTTGATAGACACTGCAAAGGAAAAGGATGTCAGGGTGATATTCGTACAGCCCGGTTTCAGTACCACAAGCACCAAAGCTATAGCTGCTGAAATTAATGCTGAAGTAGTATCGATTGATCCCCTTGCAAAAGATTATATAGATAACCTTGCAAAGGTAACCGCAGCATTTGAAAAAGGACTGGCTTAAATGGCTGAAGTGATCGATCTCAAGGATGTCTGGGTAAGTTATGGCAATACTCCCGTGCTCGAAGCAGTGGATCTTGTGGTAGAGGACAGGGATTTCCTTGCAATAATAGGTCCCAACGGGGGCGGCAAGAGCACTCTCCTGAAGGTTATCCTTGGATTGATCAAACCTGACCGCGGATCGGTCAGGCTCCTGGGGGACGACCCTAAAAAGACCCGCAAGTACGCGGGTTATGTTCCCCAGTATATCTCTTCTAACCTTGATTTTCCCATAAGCGTGTGGGAAGTCGTCCTCATGGGATGCCTTGGTCACAAGGGTCCTTTCAGGGGATACAACGAAGATGACAGGAAAGCTGCCTATGAGGCCCTCAAGGTCGTGGATATGCTGGATTACAGGGACCGCCAGATAGGTGAACTTTCCGGCGGACAGAAGCAAAGGGTCTTTATTGCCAGGTCACTTGTTACGCGCCCCAGGCTTCTGATCCTGGACGAGCCTTCCACAGGTATTGATTCAAAACGGCAGAGGGAGTTCTATGAGCTTCTTAACCGGCTCAAGTCTGAAATTGCTATTTTGCTTGTCACCCACGACATGAGCGCTCTGTCGGTCTATGTGGACAAGGTTGCCTGCCTTAACAGGAGGCTGCATTATCACAACTCCAAGGAGCTCAGCCCGAAGGACCTTGAAGCGGCTTACCAGTGCCCTGTGGAATTGATAGCACACGGTGTCCCGCACAGGGTCCTGAAGGTCCATTGAAACGCGAGGCTTCCCATGTTCGAAATACTACAATACGGCTTCATGAGGAATGCCATCATGGCAGCGGTCCTTGCAAGCATTGCCTGTGGCATCATAGGTGTGTATGTTGTTGTCAAAAAGGTTACCTCCCTGAGTGGTGGCATCTCTCATGCCTCCTTTGGCGGGATAGGCCTGGGATACTATCTTGGTGTGAATCCCATGTACGGACTTGTGCCTTTCAGCCTCCTGTCTGCCATTGCAATGGGGATCACAAGTAAAAGGACCAAGGTTGCGGAGGATACTGCAATTGGCATCCTGTGGTCGCTGGGCATGGCCATAGGCATCATCCTTATATATCTGACTCCAGGATATGCGCCGGACCTGATGACCTACCTTTTCGGGAACATACTTACGGTACCGCTCTCTGACATCTACCTGATGCTGGCGCTTGATGCAGTTATTGTTTTCGTGGTCTATGCCTATTATAAGGAATTCATGTCCCTGTGCTTTGATGAGGAATTCGCCACGGTGGCAGGTATCAATGTGGAGCGCCTTTATCTGTTATTGCTCTGCCTGATAGCACTGACAATAGTCCTGCTCATCAAGGTGGTGGGAATAATCCTCATAATAGCATTGCTTACCATGCCCGCGTCTTTGAGCAGCCATTATACGAAGAACCTGAGAAAGATGATGTATATATCCATGTTCCTTGGTGCGCTCTTCAGTATCACCGGCCTGGCACTCTCATATACCTACGACGTGCCTTCCGGGGCCACTATCATCCTTGTGATGTCAGCAGTGTACCTGTTGCATTTTGTGTACCATGCTGTCAGGCCAAGGATCGTACGTGCCTGATGCTGGTCTATTTGCTGCTCTCACCCAGCAGCTCTTTCATTTTCTCAAGGACCATTACTGCATCCTGTTTCTTGATGTCCGCCTCATGCTCCCTGCAGTAAGTAAGAATTTCTGCTGCTTTCAGTTCGGATATGATCCCATTCCTGGAGGCCTCTTTTGTCAACCAGAAATAGTTTCTATCTGAGTAGTGCGTCCTCTTGGCAAGATCTATCAGCCCGGTGCAGCTTTCATGGTCAATTATGCCCTTTGCGGAAGCAGCCAGCAGTGTCTCTCTTATGTTGACCATGGGGCTTGAGACAGGCTCAAAGGTGTCCGGATTGGTTGCCACTGCAACCTCGTCATCATCCTCGATTACTCCGTTCCTGTACCACTCATATATCCTTCCCACCCCTATCATGCCGTGAACATCAAGCTCCGAAGCCCGCAGAGCGCCCATGCTACACCCGCCCACCACGGTCACCCCTGCATCTATGGCCCTGATTATCTCCTTGTGGGCAACGGCTGCGCGGCTGAAGAAGACCCCGTCAATGATGCCGATCAGCGTGTATCCTGCCCTGACTGCGTCTTCCATGTTCCCCCGGAACACCGGAGGACGGTAATCAATGTCGAGTATCTTTCTTGCTTCCTCGTGGCTGATGCTCGTGCCTGTGAACGCCAGTGCTTTCATGGGCCTGCTCATTTCCTGGCCCTCTGTCTCCAGGGTCTTTCCTCGGGAGATAGTTTCCTTTTCTTTCCTGCCTTTAACCGGCTTCCCATCCTTTCCCTGTCAAGGGTGTACACCTCGAAAGCGGGTATTACTGCCCTGATCACCGGGATGGGGACGCTTTCCCTTGAGAGGTCCACTATGATAGCTCTGTCAGCAATGCTGCGGAGCTGTTCAAGGATCGTTCCGATATTTTCTGCAGGACTGCTTCCCGAGAGGTCCTCAATGTCTCTCATAGCGACCTTTTCTCCCTCGTCGTACCAATACCTGTTCATGCGCCTGATCCTGTCATAGCCTATCTGCCTGACAAAACTCTCGCGGTCAGTATCCTCTCGTGCTCCGTGTATCTGTACTACCCTTGACTGGGCAGCTTCCGTCAGTGCTCTTTTCACTGCAATTTCCGGCTTGAGGTGGGACCCCGCTCCCATAACAAGCAGTGCAGCATCCCTGAGCCTTATGTCATCGGTGGCTGCAACAACAGTGGTGACCCGGGTGTCGTGAGGTAGTAACCAGAGTTTGACATCAACCTCGTTGTCCCGGAATCTGCGCAGCAGTTCATAGTTTTCCCCGTCTTCCGGTGTAAGCATGATCTCTTTGCCGGGGGACCTGTTATACTCGGCAATACTCAGGGCGTCCCTCTCGATCACTTCCAGCAGGCCATGGAGTATCGCTTCTTCAGATGTGTTGCCCGCAGCAAGACCATTGGTGTTGGACCTGAACAGTTTTGCAGCTCTTCCGGGTGCGTTGTAGGGGTGGAAGACAGCATTTGCAGGGACAGCTATCTCTTCGTTCCTGAGGAGGTCCCATCCGGTCGTCCATTCCACCAGGTGCTCCGGGGAGCAGGCTTCGGACAGGAGCAGGGATGCAGGATCGACTGCAGCGCCCCTGGCTGAAGCTCCCTCGAATGTATCAATGAAGTAAGGGGAAGAGATATCTTCCTCTATGTTCTTGTTCAGGCCGCTTCTCTCAGCAAGGCATCTTTCATAACTCTCCATCATTGCGGAGATACGTGCCTGGTTCTCGGTACTGCCTTTTCCCGAGTATATGGAAATAGCTCCCTCTGCAGCACTCGGCCTGACAGTTGTGATCACAGGTATGCCTATCCTGTCAAGGTCCGTTATGCCGGCAACCCTGGTAACTCCTGTCCTCTCAAGGTTGCTCTTTGCATTTTCAAGGGTGGCCTCCTCGCTGAGCACCTGCTGTGTGCCCTTGATGTATCGGAGCGATCTGTCTATTGTTATCTCTGGCATGTTTAGGCAGAGTTTCCTGCAGGTATTAATTTCTTGCGACAATATGTGCGTTCATGCTTCAGGAAACCCTCTCGTTCTGTCAGTCTATTAAGGGATATTTTTATATACAAGCCTGACCAATTTGAAAGTTCAATCGGATAGGCAATATAAGATATCATTTATATATTCAAAGTGCTTATCTGGTCAAATAAGTAGAATGAGAGACAGGAGGAATTATGAGAGACCAAAGTAAAGCTAAGACCAGATCTAATAATGTCGAATGCTTCCTGGAAAGGTTCCATACCGTTGTGGATGGTGTTTCACCGGATGATCTCAGCGATGAGGATATGGATCTCTGCCGCTTCATGATAGGCGGCCTGCAGGCGAAGTAAGCCTGCAAAACTATTTTTATTTTCTTGACGTAAGAACCCCTATGTACGATGTTCATTCCGTCAGGGAAGACTTTCCGGTACTTAAAGAGGTTATCTATCTGGATAATGCAGCCACCACTCAGACACCTGTGCCTGTGGTCAGGGAAATGGAAGAGTACTTTTTCAGGTATGCAGCCAATCACGGCAGAGGGGCTCACAGGCTTGCCCGCGAGACTACCAGTCATTATGAAGATGCCAGGGAGACTGTAGCAAACTTCCTGAACGCAGATGTGAAAAAGACCATCTTTACCAGGAATGCAACAGAGAGCGTAAATATAGTCGCAAGGGGTTTCCCCTGGGCAGAGGGTGACCACATCATTGTCACTCTTGTGGAGCACCACTCAAATCTCCTCCCATGGATGCGGCTTAAACAAGAAGGAGTGAACCTGACCATCGTGAAACCTGACACAACGGGTGTTGTGGATCCGGAGGCTATCAGCTCAGCAATTACCGACAGGACACGCCTTATAGCTGTCACACAGGTCTCCAATGTGTTTGGTTCCGTACAGGATGTCTGCAGGGTTGTCAAAGGCGCTCACAGGGAAGATGTCAGGGTGCTGGTGGATGGTTCCCAGTCCACAGGCCACATGCCTGTGGATATTGGTTCAATGAATCCTGATTTCTTTGTGGCTCCGGGACATAAGGGTCTTCTGGGACCGCAAGGTACCGGTATCCTCTATATCCGGGAGCCGGATATGGTAGAACCGATGTTCCTGGGTGGGGGAATGGTACGCGCGGTGTCTGACTCCGGCTATGAGATAGAGGCAAGCCCTGCAAAGTTCGAAGCAGGGACACCTAACATGCCCGGCGTCATCGGTCTTGGAAAGGCAGTGGAATATGTGAAGGATATCGGTGTGAAGAACATAGAGAAGCATGAACTTGCGCTTGCAAGGGATGCCGCCCGCAGGCTTGCGGCAATAGACGGGGTGGAGGTCTACGGTCCCACGGATAGGTCCTCCGTTGTGCCCTTCAATGTCACGGGCATGAATGCACATGATGTTGCCATGATACTTGACCAGACAAAGAAGATATGCGTGCGCAGCGGTTATCATTGCGCTATTCCCGGGATCGATTTCCTGGGGGTGGACGGTACCGTCAGGGCTTCGTTCGCATTGTACAACACCCGGGAGGAGGTCAATAAGCTCGTTGAGACCGTCCTGAACATAGCCGCATTCGTTGCATAAGGACTCCCGGCATGTGGCTGGCTGCGAGAAAGCAAAAAGTTATTATGGGCAGGTTATATTTATATAATTACAAAGCTGGCTTACATACCAGTAAACCTGCTATATCCTATTTCATCAAAAGAGGGGCTTACAAGTGACCAAGGACATGCTGCTATGGGATGAGACCATATTCAGGAATGGTGAGGTTCTTGAACTGGACTACCTTCCTGAGTATTTTGCTCACAGGGACTCCCAGGTGCAGGCCCTCAAGTTCAGCCTCAGGCCTGCGATGCGGGGGATGAGGCCCGTGAACTGCCTTGTCAAGGGTCCCCCCGGAACCGGAAAGACCACCGCTGTCCAGAAAGTGTTCAACGAGATGAAAGAGCACACAGAGAACGTGGTCTTTGCCAAGATAAACTGCCAGATAGATTCCACCCGCTTTGCAGTAGTGTCCCGGATATATGAGAAGCTTGTCAATATCAAGCCGCCTACATCCGGTGTTGCTTTCAGGAAGCTCTTTGAGAAGGTGCTCAAGCAGCTTGTGGACAGCAATAAGATACTGGTGGTTGCACTTGATGATATTAACTATCTTTTCCACGAAGGGCATGCTGATGAGGTCATGTATTCCCTGCTGAGGGCTCATGAACAGTATCCTGGGGTAAAGGTCTCTGTCATTGCCATTATCAGTGACGTGGGAACCTCCTACAACTTCGATCCCCGGGTAGGTTCCGTGTTCCTGCCGGAGGAAATAAACTTCCCCAGATACGGGCCGGATGAGATAAGGGATATCATCAGGAACAGGATACAGCACGCTTTCTTCCAGAACGTAGTGCCTGATGAGGTATGCGAGCGTATAGTGGAGTATGTAAGTACCACAGGCGATCTCAGGGTAGGTATTGATCTTCTCAGGCGCTCAGGCCTGAACGCCGAGCGCAGGGCAAGCCGTACCATTTCCATCGAGGATGTCGAAAAGGCCTATGATGCATCCCGCCTCATATATCTCTGCCGCAGCATCCGTTCCCTGTCAGAGCATGAGAGAACCCTGCTTGGCCTGATAGCAAAGGGTGGCGATCTGCAGACCGGTGACCTTTACAAGTCCTTCCACGAACTTACCGGGCTTGGATATACGCGCTTTTACGAGATCATCGAAAAGATGAACTCTTCCCAGTTCCTGGATGCCGATTTTTCAGGGAAGGGCATGCGTGGCAGAACGCGGGTCATAAAGGCAAGATACGCTCCGCAGGATATACTGAAGTGTCTTGAGTAATCCTTGTCTGCGGGTCTTTGTCTGCAGAACAATGAAGCTGCAATTAGTGAGTATTTTAATGCCGCTCTTTGGGAGCGCTTAAAAAAGAAGATGCAGCGCAGAAAAATCTGCGCTTAGGATTGTTTTCACTTACCTTACACTTACATGTCCATGCCGGGCATTCCGCCTGGTGGCATGTTTGGCACCATGTCAGCACCGGATGGACCTTCAGGTCCCTGTCTGGATGCGATGATATCATCGATCCTGAGAATCATCACTGCGGATTCTGCAGCAGCGTTGATCGCCTGGGTCTTTACCCTGAGTGGCTCAACTACGCCTGCTTCCCACATGTCGATGACCTTGCCCTCGTAAACGTTAAGTCCTGCTGTCTTCTGGCCCTTCTCGTGGTGTGCACGGAGTTCCATGAGCATGTCTATGGGGTCAAGACCGGCGTTCTCTGCAAGGGTCCTCGGGATTATCTCAAGGGCTTCTGCGAATGCCTTTACAGCAAGCTGCTCTCTGCCGCTGAGGGTTGATGCGAATTCCTGGAGCCTGAGTGCGACCTCTACTTCAGGGGAGCCGCCGCCGGCTACGAGTTTCTCGTCCTCGATGGCAACGCCGACCACTCTGAGGGCGTCGTTCAGTGCCCTTTCGATGTTGTCGATCACATGCTCTGTGCCGCCGCGCAGGAGGATGGATACTGCCTTGGGGTTCTTGCAGCCAGTGACAAAGGTCATCTCGTCGCCGCCGATCTTCTTCTCCTCTACGAGTTCAGCGTTACCGAGATCTGCCTGTGTGATCTCATCAAGGTTTGTAACGAGCTTGCCGCCGGTTGCCTTGGAGAGTTTCTGCATGTCGCTCTTCTTGACGCGCCTTACTGCAAATACGCCTGCCTTTGCAAGGTAGTGCTGTGCCATGTCATCGATACCTTTCTGGCAGAAGACCACATTGGCACCGCTCTTTGATACCTTGTCAACCATGTCCTTGATCATCTTCTCTTCCTGGTCAAGGAAGGACTGGAGCTGTTCAGGGGATGTAATGGATATCTCTGCGTCGACCTCTGTATCCTTGAGTTCGATTGCAGTGTTGATGAGGGCGATCTTTGCGTTCTCAACTTTCTTTGGCATGTTGGTGTGGACACGTTCCTTGTCGATGATCATACCCTCGATGAGCTGTGACTCTTCTATGCGGGCACCGACCTTCTTCTCGATCTTGATGTTGTCCATGTCGACCTTGTTGTCCTCGTCAACAATGCTTGTAATGGCTGAGACGACGATGTTTGAAAGCACGTCTTTGTTTGCCTCTGCACCTTTGCCGGTCATTGCAGTGCCGGAAATGCTCATCAGAACGTTCCTGTCTGCTTTTGTGACCGACCTTGCCAGTGTCTTGACGATCCCGCCGGCCTTCTCGGATGCAAGCCTGTATCCGGATGCGATGATGGTGGGGTGGATGTCCTGGTCGATAAGCTCTTCAGCTTTCTTGAGGAGCTCTCCTGCAATGACTGCGGCAGTGGTTGTTCCGTCGCCGACCTCTGCATCCTGGGTCTTTGCAACCTCTACGATCATCTTTGCTGCAGGGTGCTCGATGTCCATCTCTTTGAGAATGGTTGCACCGTCGTTGGTGATGACGACATCTCCGAGGCTGTCGACAAGCATCTTGTCCATACCCTTGGGACCAAGTGTTGTCCTTACAGCTTCAGCGACTGCCTTTGCAGCCATGATGTTGTTGCTCTGAGCTTCTCTGCCTCTTGTTCTCTGGCTTCCTTCTCTTAATATGAAAATCGGCTGTCCAGCCATCTGTCCTGCCATTTATTTCTATCCTCCTGTTATTGGAAATTATGGAATGATTATTAATTCCTGACGTTTTCTAATGAATGTTGTTCTATATAATCGTATCGGTGCTCCCGGATAATGCACCGGAACAACTGCTTGAGCTAAAATGAACAGCAAATCCACTCAGGGAATGATCGGGTCAATTGAAAAAAGTAGGAAAAAAGAGTGAGTTGAACTCACTTGACAAGTGCTTTCGGAGATCTCTGCATGAATCTCCTCTTGGTGCCGTTTGAGGCGTACCTCTGTGCCGGACCCGGATGAGCCTTGATCTCTTTTGATTTCTGCACTTTTATCGTTCTACCCTTGCGGCCTTTTACCTTGACCCATTCAATACTGCCAGTCTTACCCATTATAAGTCCTCTATGAAATTTGATTATGAGATAAACAAGATAAGCAATGATGCCCAATAGGACCAGCCATATCAATATAAGGGCTGGCTATTCTCGTTCTAAGTTTACCTTTAGATGTGATGCTTGTTATTAAACCTTACGGGAATATATAATCGGTGAGAAAAGAATATTAAACCGGCTCCTGACACCAACTTCAAATTTTATGACCGGCTCCATAACTAAAACCCGTGCAGATTTGTTTCCCTGGATTAAACCGGACTACATCTCCATATTTATTTTTCAGACACGGATTAACACAGATTTGCACGGATTTGACGTGGCAGGGGTTTCTAGATAATATTTCTGTAATCCGTGTTCATCCGTGCAAATCCGTGTCTCAGGAGAGATTGCGAAAAAGCATCAGTCTGAGTGAAAAGAGAACAGTGTTTCAGATCAGGGCCCATATCTGATGTTTTCGAAAGACCACAATTGCTTTTAAGCCGAAGCATCTATGTATTCCGCATATCCTGCAGGAGTTGGTCACCGTAAGCAAATCAATAGACGTACAGATGGAATCAGCAGCAGAGGAACTTAGGTCTCTGCAGGCGTATCCCAACGAGGAGCTCATTTCGATCATCAGGGAGGTCGGCTTCCAGTGTGACCTTTGCGCACGCTGCTGCACCCGGGAGTTCAATGATCACGTGTTCCTGCTTGAACAGGATCTGAAGTTGATCAGGGAAACAGACCCTGAAGTCATCGAACCTGCGCCCTATTATGAGTTGTGTGACCAGCACGGGAACTTCTACGTCTCTGGCTATGCGTTGAAGACACAGGAAGACGGCTCGTGCATCTTCCTTAACGAGAAACGCTGCAGGATATACGAACAACGCCCATTCATATGCAGGCTTTATCCCTACATGCTGCATCTGGAAGCCGACGAGGAAGGTAATGTCGGATGGAGGCAGATAAGCGGTCTTGACCTTCACGGATGCTATCACAACGAGATAAGCGACGAGGAGTGTAAGATGATCGCAAGGGAGGTCAGGTCATATGAGGAAGCTTTCCTGCACCAGAAAATGGAATTCTTCAAGACTGTCAGGCATTATTTCCAGAAACGCGGTCTCAGGCATGTCCAGAGTGTCTATGACCGGGAGATGAGAAAGATCAACAAAGGCGGGCAGGCAAAGGTTTTCGTTTTCTGCAACGGCGGCTTCGAGGAATGTACGGTCAGGGAATGAAACCGCATTATACTTATCTCATCCCCACGAGCCCGTAGCCTTCCCTCCCAGTGCCAGTTTGCCTAGCACACGCTTGAAACGCTCGCTCACCGGAGACGGTACGGCATGCTCATAGGGTGTTCCCGGTAAGGGGGTGAGATAATGAGCATGGATATTTCCTCCTTTTCTGCATATCCATTCTATCATGTCCAGGCTTTTGTCTTGGTCATCTTCGGTCTCGCCGGGAAAACCTACAATGAAGTCGACCACAGGGGTGATGCCACTCTCAAAGCAGAGCTCGATGCCACGGTAGGTATCCTCTACGCTGTGACCCCTCTGTATGTCCCGCAGCACTTCGTCACTGCCGGACTGTGCGCCCAGGTTCAGTTTTGTATTGCTGCAATACCTGGTGATAAGCCCGATGGATTCTTCGGTAATGAACTCCGGCCTGACCTCAGAGGGGAAAGTGCCAAAATAGATGTTCCTGTCCCCTATCCTTCGCAGTTCGCAGAGCAGTTTCTCCACCTTGTCAAACCGGGGATGGATACCGTCACTCCCATAGGCAAGCGCGTTGGACGAAGTGAACCTGAGGTCCTTGTAGTACTTTGCCCACTTCAGGATCGAGTCAATGCTCCTGTGCCTGAGCCTGCCTCCGAAGATACGCGGCGTCTGGCAGTATTTGCACCTGAAAGGACACCCTCTGCTGATCTCCAGCGGTGCCATGGCGATATCCGGGTCGAAGCAGGGATACTGGTTCAGGTCAACAGGCTCCCGGCGGGGAGTGAGAATAACCTTCCCACTCTCATCCTTATATGCGATTCCCCTTACTCCGGCGACGTTCCTGTCTGAGATAATTGTCTTTATGAGTTCCGGGAGGGTTTCCTCTCCCTCTCCTATAACCACATAATCAAAAAAACGGAGTGTCTCCTCAGGTGCGCCTGAAGGGTGAGGCCCGCCTGCAATGAACACCGAATCCGTGCCGGCACCGGTGACTTCCTCAAAAACAGACTGCTTCTGCCTGCTTGCAAAGCTGTAGACCATTATCCCGTCCCTGGGGCATTTGCTTATGTGAGCCCCGGGAAGAAGGGGTGCAAGTGCGGCTAAACTATATGAGTTCTTAATGTTCCAGCGAAGATTGATATCCATGTGTCACTGATAATGCTCATTCGAATGTTTCTACGACACCGCTAGTGCCGTCAACCCTGACAGTATCCCCGTCCTTAAGGAACTTAAAGGGGTCCTGCTCCATCCTGTCAACCAGGGGAATGCCGGATATAATGGCTCCGACAGCTACTATGGGTTCGGACTCGGAGTTTATCATGGCTGCAGGTGCAACATTGTTCTTTATCAGCTGGTACAGCACATACGAACCCACAGTGGACCCTTTGCCGTGAGGGAACACCAACACCCTGTCCTTGATGCACTGTCCGAAGAGTTCGTGCTTTGGCTCGACGATCACACCCGTCTTCGGGTCCACGTTGCCAAGGAAGGATATGGCCTCGCGGGTAAGGAGCACCTGTCCCTCCGCTACTCCCCTGGAGATCTTCCTGCAATTAACTCTCATCCTGTACAGCCTCCCTGATGCACTGTTCAATGCTGCCGTATCTTGAGGCGACACCGCACATGCTGGGCACATAGGCAAGGGCCTTGCCGGAATTGACCATCATGCAGCGATAGTTGTTCGTGGCCGGGGACACCACCATGCACGTATCGCACACGACTTTGGCCCCGCTCTTTTCAATGCTCCTTACAAGGTCAGGATATCTTCCAGCGATCTCCCTTGAAGTACATATCCATGTTTCCTTGCGGACACTCTTGCCGGCAAGCAAGTTTGCAATATCCTTCAGTTCCCCGGGTGAGCAGTGAGGACATCCCACAGTGATTATGTCCGTTTCTTGTTCTTCTTTGCATTCAGTCTCTGATTTGTAGACTTCCAGTATCTGTTCTCTCTCAATGGTCAGATTCTCATCCGGTCTTTCAAACTTCGATCTGATTGCCTCGGGCGTAATGCCTTCTACATGATACAGTGCAACCGCCCCGGAAGCAGCCAGCGCGGCGCCGAGGGACTTTAACTCGTCACCCGAAGGTTTCCCCTTCAGGTAGAATATCGGCACCCTGTTCCCGATGACCTTGCCTGCCACATATCCCAGTGCCCCGTAGTCAGCCCCGGAAAGCTCAAGATCCACTGTCACTGCCATGACCGGCTCGCGCATCTCATCAAGGTGATATCCATAGTTTGCGGTCTTGCCCACAAGCGCGGCTGAGAGCGCTGAAGGTCCGCCTTCCCTGTTGGTACGCGCACCTATCACCGAATTGGCATAGCATACGGCTGATGACTCACTCCATGCCAGGTGATCGCCACAGCCTGCATCGAATCCTTCCAGATAGTAAGGAGTGCAGGTACACTTTGTTCGGATGCCCAGATTCTCGTAGGCATTCACGATCTCCTGCTGCTTTCTGGCAAACTCCGGCTCAATGCCCATCTCCTGCCAGCGCATCATGTCCATGCCTGCAGGATTTAGTATGGCGGGTATTCTGGCCTTGCCCTTGAGGTCGGATATCCATTCCAGTCCTGCATCTCCTATGGTCTTGTAGGACACGCCTGCGATCTGTGCGCTCTTGACAGGTATCAGGCTGTCTGCACCGTAGATGTCCCCCAGGGCCACAAGGATCTCTATGGCCTTGCGCAGGGTTTCGCCGTACTCGCCTTCCAGGGTCTTCTCTTCTTCCTTTGTAAGATACATGGGAACCTGTCCTCTCACTCAGGGGGCATTCTTGCCCTATCAAAGCTCTCTGCCTCTGCCAGCACTTTTGTTGCATCGATGCCGACCTTCGTTGTCGTGCCGTCAGGCGCACCCCTCGGGTCAAGGGAACTGCCCCTGACATGGGGTATTATCATGATGTCCATATCACCCTTCACCCTGGTAGCAATGGCAAATTCCACATCCTTCATATCAAATATATCGATATCATCATCAACCACGACCACATGCTTGAGGCTGGTGTGGCTTGCAAACGCGGCCATGATGGCATTCTTCCCGTCACCTTCGGTCTGCTTCTCTATCTGGACCACAGCATGCAGGTAGCAGCATCCACCCTCGGTGAGCACTACATTCTTCACAGTGGTCACTTCGCTCACGGCCTTGAATATCCTGGGTTCGTAGGGCACTCCCATCATGAGCAGGTGCTCGGGCCCTGCCGGGAGGATGCCGTGATATATTGGGTCCTTACGGTGAAGTATCCTGGTAATATGAATGACCGGTTCTTTCCTCACAACATCGTAAGTGCCGGTGATATCGACAAAGGGGCCCTCGTCAACCCGCTCTTTCGGGTCAATGTACCCTTCGAGCACTATCTCGGCATGCGGGACCTTTATTCCATTGCTACACTCAAATACCTCCAGTGGCTTACCCATGAGCGCCGCTGCATAGTTGAACTCCTTTCCTGCAGGCACCCTTGTGGTGGAAGCGTATGTGACTGCCGGGTCAGCGCCTATGACTATTGCCACAGGCAGTTTCTCTCCCTTCTCAGCGGCCTTCTTGTGCATCACATAGGTATGCCTGGGAGCTACCAATCTTGCAGCAAGCCTGGTCCTGTCCACGACCAGGAGCCTGTGGATAGCCGCATTCATCACTCCGCCGTACTCGGTCACAACCACACCGGCAGTAATGTAGGGCCCTGCATCCCTCTCGAAATGTGTCATGATGGGAAGCTTCGTGAGATCCACTTCCGCCTCTACCACTTCTTTTGTGGGAGAGTCCTTTACCGGCACGACCTCTCCATCAGGGTCGACCTCGGAAAGCTTCTGTATGATCCTGTCCTTATCGACACCGAACATCGCTGCAAGTTCATCCCTGGACCCAAGGACATTCATAATAGCACGTTTCCCGTCGACATTATGGAAAAGCACAGGAGCAGGTGTCTGTTTTGCTATCCTGGGAGCTTCGAACACCTTTGAGACAGGACGTGAGATCTCGACCAGTTTACCGGCCTTTTTGAGTTTTTCGATAAATTCCCTCATACTATCATCCGTATTACAATTCTGGATAGATAAAGGGAATTGTGCCTTAAATCATTATCTTTAATGCCACAGATGAAAATGGAGCCATCCCTTCCTCAGCACTTGAAAATCAGTATATTGCATGATAATAACCGTTATTACTGCTTATTTTAACAGGAAGGCCGAACAGGTGTGAAAGGTTCTCTTCGCTCAGGATGTCTTCTTTCTCCCCGTCCTTGAATATCTTCCCGTCCTTCAGCAGTATCACTCGCTCTATCTCTGGTATGATGTCTCCAAGGTCATGTGTCACGAGGACTATGTTCTTGCCGGCTGCTGCTACCTTCCTTGTCAGTTCACGGAACTGGTGATGGCTTTTCATATCGAGGCTGTTGGCAGGCTCATCCAGCACGAGGATCTGCGGATCGTGGACCAGGGCCCTTCCAATGAGTATTCTCCTTGCTTCTCCTGTGGACATTTCCGAGATTAGTTTCCCGGAAAGAGGGGATATCTCAAGGAACTTCATTACCTCATAGGCCGTCGCGATCATTTCAGGTCTGATCCTGTGGTTGGCATATATCCCGATACTGCTGAAAAATCCTGACAGCACTACCTCCAAACCACTGATATCCCTCATGTAATCTAACTGGAGGTCACCGGATACTATGCCAAGAAGGCTGCGGAGGTCAAAGATATTCCAGCTTTCTTTGCCCATTATCCTGAAAACCATATCCCTGCTGTCCGCACGGGGACGATAATCGCCTGTGATCACTTTTATGAGGGATGATTTTCCTGAGCCGTTGGGACCTATGATTGCAATGTTCTCTCCCTGGCGGATCTGCAGGCTCATGGAGTCCAGTATTTTCCTTTCTTTCCTGGATACTGTCAGGTTCCTCATTTCAATGAGAGTCACTTTCTGTCCTGTCTTTTCTTCAGCAGAGGGCATCTTCAGTCACGCACTTAAATTAAGGTTAACTTTTAGGGATGGCTTTTTTTCCAGATTAACCATACCAATGCTGATAAATCTTTGCAGGAATGTAAGGAAAAGACCACCTGTTCAGTCGCAGGTAGACACTATTTGGATAAGTCATCGGTGCATCACTCTTTTTTCATGGTGGGCTGAAGGGTACTGTAAAGGTAAAAGTACTGCCTTTCCCCGGCTCGCTCTCAATAGTTACGTTGCCGCCATGCAGCTCCACAAGTTCCTTCACAATGGATAGTCCAAGCCCGCTGCCGCTGTACTGGCTCGAGAGCTGGCTGTCTATTTGTTTGAAAGGCATGAACAGTTTGTCAAAGTCACTCTCAGCTATACCTATTCCGGTGTCGGTCACGGACACCCGGACTTTATCCCCGCTTGCAGTTGCAATGATGGTCACCCTTCCATTATCCGGGGTGAACTTGATGGCGTTGCTCAGAAGATTGTATATTATCTGCTTGACCTTGATCTTGTCTGCAAGCAGTTCGATGTTCTCAGGCTCGATAACGTGCAGTTTGATGTTCTTCTTCTTTGCCAGGTGACCCACAAGCTTCCCGGCATCCTCGAACACTTCACCCAGGTTGAAATGCTCCAGCTCCAGTTCCATCTTTCCGCTCTCTATCTTTGCAATGTCGAGTATATTGTTGATAAGTGTCAGCAGGTACTTTCCGCTTGTCGATATATACTGGGAATATTTCTGCTGTGTTTCGCTCAGGGAGCCCGTGTAACCTTCTGCAAGCATGTCCGAGAAGCCTATTATGGAATTAAGCGGCGTCCGCAGTTCATGGCTCATGCTGGCAAGGAACTCGCTCTTGATACGGTTTGCCGATTCAGCCTCCACCTTTGCCCGTAGCATGGCCTCTTCTGCTCTCTTCCTTTCTGTAATGTCCCTCACAACAGCCTGGGTAATGTCCTTATATCCATCAAGGAGTGATGCATTGATCTCGACATCGATGATATCGCCTTTTCTGGTAAGGTACTTTGTTTCCCCGTGAATGAAGCGCTGCACCTTGAGCAATTCCATTACCTTCTCTCCTTCCGGTCTCAGTTCCGGTATCAGCAGATCCACAACGGACATTTGTTTGAGCTGCTCTTTTGTATATCCCATGATCTCGCAGGCTTTACCATTGGCGTCAAGGATCTGTCCATCTGTCCTGTTTATAAAAATCCCGTCGCTTGACTGTTCTACGAGCGACCTGTATTTCTTCTCACTCCTGGCAAGCTCCTCTTCGGCAAGCTTTTGTTTTGTAATGTTGCGGGTGGTGCCAACTAACTGCACAGATCCATCTTCCCGAAGGTGGACAGTTGCGTTGCTACTGAGCCAGGAAACTTCTCCGTTCTCGGAAATCAGTCTGTACTCGATGCTTTTTTTATCTCCTGTGCCCTTTAGGAATACGAAGTCTGAGACTTTTTTTATGTCTTCAGGATGTATGAGTGACATGTACTTTTTCCAGTCTGTTCCAACTGAGCCTTCGGGCAGACCGAGTATTTTGTCCATGGATGCAGAAACACTGAAATAAGTAACGTTTTTGTTTTTATCGATATCTGTTTTCCAGATGACAGTATCAATGGAATTGATAACCTGTCTGTAATCCATTTCTTTACTGAGCAGATGGTTTTCAGTGTGCTTACGCTCCACAAGACTGGTGATCATTTCTCCGATAAGTCTCGACAAATATATGTCAGATTCACTCCATCTGATTTTCTTAGTTGAGGAGCCTATGGAAATGGAGCCCTTGAATGTACCTCTGTAGTACAAAGGTACGATGGCCGCTGATACAATATGCAGTTTGGCGAACTGGTCCTTCATGTCTCTGTCACCCTCAAAATGCTCAGTATCCGGAATATTGATAGTCAGATACTGATCGAAGTGATCAGTGAGCCAGACGTTCTTTCTAACTTTCTCATTGTTTCTCACGTAAGAACTGACATCTTCTGCATGCCACTCATACATCCTTGTCAAATATTCTTGGTCGCTGTTACCTGAATATATCGCAGTATGCTCTGCATTAAGAAAATTAGCCATATTCTTAAGAGCAATTCTGATATCAGTATCTATATCAATTAAAGTACTGTTTATCAACCGGCTGGAAACCTGTGCTATCAGCTTTTCCTTACGTAGCTTTCTTTCAAGCGCCTCTTCTGTTTCTATTGTTTTTGTTGCATCCTCGACGATACAATAGCAGCCTATGATGTCTCCTGCAGTACCGTAATGAGGCAATGTCTTGAACCGCAGGAAAAGGGATTTTCCCCATATTGAGTAGTACGGGATCTGTATCGAGTTGATCGTCCCGTTTTCCAAAGTCTTTCTGACGGTTGCCGACATGCCGGATTCGACAACAGACGGGAATGTCAGCATGTTTATCTTCTTTATTGAAGCTTCCGCTGAAGGAGAACCCAGCAGCTCAAGAAGGAACTTATTTATATCTAATACATTTCCCTCTCTGTCACAGGAAAGTATCCCTACGGGCAGTTCTTCCACAACCTTCCGGTAGTCTTCTTCTCCCACTTGCTGCTGCAATAACTTTTTCTCCTGCTGTTTATCTGTCATGACCATGAATAACGAAGTATTTTGTCCAGTACCATTAATTAAGTAAGAATTAATCTCAACACATAGAGAATATTATATTGCTATATATTTATAATTTCACATCCTATGCTCCTTTGCTAAACAGGGAGCAGAATAATGGATAATGCAATAAAATATTATAACTCCGGGGAGGCAGGTATACTCATCATTAGAATGGTATCACGGGCGTAAAGGAAATATGTGCACCCATCCTGGCTAGAGATCCCTGCGCATCACTATCCCCTCAGAGATATTCCCTTCATTGAAAAAGCCTGGTATCCTGTGCAATTCCCTAAAGCCGTTCCTCTCATAGATCTTTCTTGCAGCAAGCCAGTTCTCGGAGACCAGCAATATAATACTCGATATCGGATATCTTTTGCTCATTCTTCCGGACAGTTCTGTGAACAGCAGATCCCCATAACCTTTCCCACGGTGCTTTTTAAGTATCCCTAAGGAGGAAACGTATAGTTCTTTTCCTGCAATGGTGTGCACCTCGCTGATCCTGTGACCCAGGGTGAACCTGTCGCCAGTGATATTCTCCGGGCCATCCCATATCTCGGATGAGATGTATCCGCACACCTCACCGTTAATTTCCAGAAGCAAGAAGCCTTCCGGAAAGTGTGCTATCCTCTCCAGGAAAGCAGCCCTGCTTTCACGGATGTTCTCATGAAAGGATTCATCTTCTAGGAGCATTATCTGGTCGATGTCTGCGGATTCGGCACTCCGGATGGTTATTTTTTTCATGGTACGGAACTTGCACTTAATGGTGATAAGATAAGCCGGAACATACTCTTATATATGATGGTGTTCTCTATTTATCTATCAGTTCGATTGCTCAACGATTTAATAAAGAATTATCATTATTTATGTGCTTCTTTTAGTGAATTGCTTGGACAGTAAAGGGTAAGCCGTATCGAAAACCAGGTTTGATCAAGATCAGATCGGATTCTTCATGCGCAATTCTCAATCCCGTCTCCGGCGGGACGAACTAGAGACAACAAAGGAAATCAAATATGAGATTCGATAACAGAAGCGGTAACAGCAGAGGCGGCAGCGGTGGTTTCAGATCAACAGGTCCGAGAGAGATGCACAAGGCAACTTGCTCCGACTGCAAACAGGAAACCGAAGTACCTTTCGTGCCTGCCCCTGACAGACCTGTATACTGCAGGGAATGCTACCAGAAGCACAAGCCACAGAGATATTAAGTTTTTCCTTCGATCGCATCGATCGATCAATATGCTGGCTGATGTCAGGATTGCAGCCCCGCTGTATCCCGTCTGCCAGATTCCATTTTTTTTAAGTCAGTATATTTCCTTCACCCTGCCGACGCTTCCGTCCTGCAGTTCCACCTTTATCCCATGCGGGTGGGTGGATGAGTTCGTCAGGATCCTCTTTACGATGCCCCGGGTGATCTTTCCGCTTCCCTGGTCCTGCTTCAGGACAATTCCAACGCTTGACCCTATCCTGATGTTATTTCTTGAAGTACCGCTGTTCATGATAAGCCTGTCAATGCCCTATGGGTTTTGAGCCTTCCCATTCCGCATCTATGAAATGCTTGAAGATGTCCACCTGTTCCTTCCCGTTATACCAGGTAGCCGTCAGATTCGGGGGGACGCTATCGTCCTTTATAGTGACGACAAGTATCTCCCTGTCATCGATGACAAGTATTCCTCCTTTCAGAGGAGGGGAGCTTTCTGCATCATAGGACCTGACTTCAACGCCCGGGAACTGCTTTGCGATGTCCGCTACCATGTCCTTGCGTCGCCCTGTCATCCTCATCCTCACTCCCTCACTGATCTTTTTGAGGGCTGTCTCTTTTATGCCTTCCATTATGGGATATACGCCGATCACCCTGTCAAGGGGCTGGTAAGAGGAAGCAAATATGATCTCCTCTCTGGCCGATTCCAGCATCTGCACGATCTTATCATTGACGTTCTTCACACCGCTGATATTCCAGACCGCGTCATCTTCCGTCTGTTCTGACATTGCATGATAGATCACTTCAAGCTGCTCACGGGAATACAGTACAGCTTTCTCATAGTCCTCCTTCAGGATATTGATAACTCTCTCGGGAGGTATCGATTTGTAACGCATGGGTTTTGTATTCTGTGTCTCGATTATCCCCTTGTCCTTCAGCTTGGTGATCACACCGTACACGGCAGAGCGCGGGATGCCAGAGAGCGCATGAATATCCGCTGCAGTCCCGCTCCCGTACTGTGTGAGTGCTATAAGCACTTTCGCCTCGTAGGAAGTAAGGCCGAGTTGTTGAAGTGATTCTATCAGTTCATTCATTACCATGTTTAGCTGTCGTCAATTTATTTATTGTTTCTCTTCCTTTCTGAGACCACGTAAGCGGGTGTGCCTATAATGCCCACCATTAACATAAGTCCGACTATTGTGGTTGCGTTGTCCTTCACCTTCTCCGTGAGGGGAGTGGCCGGACCGACATCCACCGTCACCTTGAGGGCATCAGAGTACCGGCTCTTGTCGTGTACGTCCTTGTATTTGACCTCGCTGCTGATCGAGTATTCCTTTGGAGTTGCATCAGCTGCAACATTTACCACGAATGTCGCATTCATGGACTCGCCTGGCTGCATGTCGCCGAGATAAGCCTGGTCATCTGTTGTGGTGAAGGGGTCAACTACACTTATCCTTGCAATGCACTCCCTGGCTACCTGGTCCCCTGTGTTCATATATGTGACAGTGATCGTTTCCCTGTCACCCGCCTGCAGGTCCGATTCAGTGTGCAGTACCTTGAAGTATGGTTCCTCCTCGATAACAATGGGCAGGTACATGGTCTGGTTGAGGTCCTCATACCAGTAGTAGGTATCACCGTAGGGAGGGGTGACAGCAGAATCCCTCTGGTGCCTGTAGGCTATATCCAGCCGGAGTGTATACGTGCCTGCTTTTGCATTGTCATAGATCTCGATGGGGAAGGCTGCAGGTGATGCAAGGGACTTGCCTGTGCTCAGTGAGCCCAGCAACAGGGTATCAAGCTTTATCTTTATAGGGGCGTCCGGGTCAACCAGTGAAAGTGTGGCGGTCATGGAATCTGCTGTCGTGATGGCCCTGTCCGAGAGAAGCTCGCTGGACATAAAATTGCGGGTGAGACTCTCGCCGTACTGGGCGATGTCATCATCTATCTCTTTCTGGTTCGCCTCATAGCCTGTGATCTGGCCGTTGTTCATCACATTAACGTAAAGGATGGCATTCTCTCCTCTCTGGAACACCTTGTCACATGCAAGGTTTGCCTTCAGGTTGGGAGCTCCGTACACGTCGTAGTAATCACTTGCAATTTCAGAGACAACCTCCTCGTTTATCCCTGCAGATGATACCTGCATACAACTTAGCAGGAGGATTGTGATCATAAGCAGCTTTACATTTTTAACTGGTATCATATACTCACCTTATTGTTCTCTAGATGTTTTTCTGATGTCTTGCGGGCTGATCTCCAGCTGTCCAGGTTGACCATTATAGGTGGCAGGACAACGATCGTGCTGAACAGGGAAAAAGCCACGGCTATTACTGTAACTATTCCAAAATCGCGTATCATCGGGAACGATGATATGATCAGGGCTGAAAATCCGAAGATCACGGTGAAGCCTGATGCAAGGATCGCAGGTCCTACCTTAGAGGCAGCCGTCTCCATTGCATCAAAAGGTTCGAGTCCTTTCTCACGCTCCTCGAAATAGCGCTCCAGCATAAGTATCGTGAATTCGGCGCCTATTCCTATGGCAAGGGCGCCCAGAGTGGCTGTCAGAGGATTATATTTCATGTCCAGAAGATACATCACACCTCCAAGCCATCCGGTAACCATCACTATAGGCAGTATTGTTGCCAGGGATTTCATCCAGTCCCTGTAGATGACAAGCATACCGATGAAGATTATAGCCATACCCAGGTAGCCCATGGCGGTCCTTCCTGATGTCAGGGCGCCTATGATAGAAGTTGATGTCACCTTTGACCCCGTTACGGTCACCGTGACCCCCGGTGGTGGCGCGTACCACTGCAGGTCGCTCTCAATCTTGTCGATGGTACTTGCGACCTGGGCTGATGTGAGCTCGCTCTCCAGATTGAGGTTAAGGACACCAAGGTTACTACCTTCGATATACCGGTCAGTGACTATTGGGGACATGCCCTCGGTAATTGAGACAATGGTGTCCCTGGCCGTAGGCACCGAACCATAAGCCGAGTGGATCAGTGAACCGATGCTGCTCGATCCTGTGATATGGGCGTGCCGTTCTTCTTCCAGTTCCCCGAAATCGACCATCCATTGTATCAGGTCCGGGTCCATGGTGTCATCAGCTCTTATTATAATATTGATCTGGTCGGAACCTCCCATTATCCTGTTCAGTTTATTCAGATCCTGCAGCGCCTCCATATCCTGCGGAACGAAATCCTTGGTATCGGTCTGCACTCCTACATGCTCGTCAAAGTACAGTCCTGCAACTGCAAGGATGGCCGCAAGTGCAATCACGACCGCAGGATGTCTTGCAGTCAGGAGGGATGTCCTGGAAAGGAGCTTCCCAAAGGATGAGCCTGCCTCCTTTTTCTGCTTTTCCGGATCGCTGCCTCCATTGCATTTCTTCTTCACAACCCTCCTGTCAAGGATGTATAGCAGAGGGACGAGTACGAACATAGAGACAAGATAGCACAGTATGGCTCCCACAAGGCTCATCTTTCCGAAATCCTGTATCATCGGGACTGGCGAGATGAAAAGGGCAATAAAGCCCAATGAGGTTGCCGCCACTGCAATTCCCACTGCAGGACCGGTGTGCTTGATCGTGTCGATGATGGCCTCTTCGACACACTCCCCCTTCGCAAGTTCCTCCTCCACACGGTTGTGGAACTGGATGGCGTAGTCAGCACCAAGTCCTATGAGTATGGGGAATACTGCCATGGATGCCATGGTCATCGGGATGCTCAGGAATCCCATGGCCCCAAAGGTCCAGATGAGTCCGATAACGACTACAGGTATCGGAAGCAGGCACCACCTGACATGGCGGAATACCATGAGCAGTGCGAATATCATCAGGATGAAGGCAAGGGCAAGCATGCTGGTTAGGCTTGAGCTCATTTCCTCGGACATTGCTATGACGAACGCAGGCTCACCTGTTGCAGTGGCAGTTGTCCCTGCAGGGAAGTCCACCACTTCCAGGGTCCTCTCGACCTCTGCCAGAAGCCTCTTCTTGTTGGCCTCGTCGATGTTTCCCGGCATCTGGATCATGATTATGGCATGCTGTTCATCAGGCATCAGCTGCTCAACATATGCCTCCGGTAGATAACCCCTGAGGGAATCTATGATGTCATCGCCGGGTATCCCGGAACGTCCCGTTGCAGAGTAGCTTGCGCTTTTGATAAGCGCCGCTATGCTCATTGTGCTTTCAACGTCCTTGTCCCTTTGAATGATCAGTTCGAAGTTATCAATGGCCCTGAGTACCTCTGCATCCAGAACCTTGTCAGATTCCACCAGAACGACTATCACTTCGCTGCCGAAGTTCTGCTTGTAAAGGTGATCATAATTCTGGTAGGTCTCAGAATCCTTCTTCACAAACGTATCGGTACCGCTCTTGTGCTCGATCATGCCTGCACCATAAAGAGACACGAACATCAAGACGATAGCTAACAGAACAATCAGCTTGGGGCTTTTCTCGATGAGCTCCCCTATTTTCCTATAGATTGTTTTTGCAGACATAATTAGTCAGTACTAGATTACTAACACAATAAATAGTTAATGCATAATTACACCCCATCGGGGATTGTGTAACTTTCCATATTTGGCAAATAAAGCCTGAAATGCGTTTTTTGAAGAAGCTGCTGAGAACAGCTTGATAAAAATGATGCAAAAATAGGCTCTGCAGAAAACCTGCATCCTCTTTGACCACAAGAGTCCACAGAGAACACAGGGAATGAAAAGTGACCTCATTGATCCTCTGTGATCTCGGTGTTCTCTGTGTTTAATCTCATTGCCATGTATTGTTTTATGAGCATTTATTATACAGAGCCGTTTTTTTACTGCTATTCATTTTTTTGTCCGGAGGAGGATTGGCAGCATCGGCTTTATATTGTATGAAGTAGTTTGCACATCATAGTTCGATTGCTCAGGAATTCAATAAAGGGTTAGTATATTTGTGTATGCTTCTTTTAAAAATTACTCGGACAATTAGAGTTAGTCGTATCATAATGAGATATCTGGTTAATTCCGGGTAAACCCCATCATGCGAATATTCTCGATCTCGGCTCTGCTGAGCGAACTAAATATAATATGTAAGGAGACAAAAAATATGGGATTCAATGACAGAGGCGGAAACAGCAGAGGCGGAAACAGGGGCGGCAGCGGCGGCTTTAGAGGCGGCGGCAGTGGTGGCTTCAGGCCAAGCGGTCCGAGGGAGATGCACAAGGCAACCTGCTCCGACTGCAAACAGGAAACTGAAGTACCTTTCGTGCCATCCGGTGACAGGCCTGTATACTGCAGGGAATGCTACCAGAAGCACAGACCAGCCAGATATTAGAATTGATGTAATACCTCTATTCTAAAGTATTTACAAAAGGCAGGCATGCAGGACCGCTCCGGCTGGTCCGTGTCTGTCAAACATTTTTCAAATTGGTTTTTCTCAGGTAAAGGTTTTATAATCATCCTTGAACTCAAACCTGCTTTGAGATTGTCCTGGGCATTCTGTTGTACTTAGTCCGTTTATTATATCAGAATGAGTTGAGCTATAGCGTACAATAGCATTGTTAATCAAATATAGTTAGTTCATTATTTCTATACTTCATCAACAGAAGAACAGAGTATTTTAGCATTTCAGGACTCTTGGTA